>NZ_CACZDK010000018.1 GCF_902779965.1 Fibrobacter succinogenes
ATTCGTAATGGCTTAAGCTCTAATCTCACCCGCATAGCGGGTGGTTGTTAAAGCCGATGCTACGCATCGGCTTCTTACCTAAAGGACTTAATAAAAAAGACCGCTTCTGAGCGGTCTTTTTGAGTTTTCTTTTTTCGAGATTAGAATGCGTCGGCTGCAGCATCGCTTGCTTCGGCAACTGCTTCTGCAGTCGGAGCAACTTCTGCAACGGAAGCCTTTACAGCTTCATCAGTCACGTCATTAACGCCTTTTTCAACCATCGTAAGCTTATGTTCCTTGAAACGGTTCATAGCAATAGTGGTGGGCTTCTGAGTGAGCTGAATGTAACCTTGCTTGGACTGATTATTGATGAAACGAGCTTCGTGAGCCATCATAACAACGGCACGGAAAACCGAACCTTGGCATTCTTCACTAGCATAGATATCATCAAGATAAACTCTTTGAGACTCAGCCATTAGGTACCTCGAAAAATTTTTAGAAGAGGGAGAGGGATTCGAACCCTCGTTACCGTAAGGTAAACACGCTTTCCAAGCGTGCGCCTTCAACCACTCGGCCATCCCTCCATTAGGATGTGCGCCAATTATAACTTTTTATTTTTGCTTTGTCAAGGGATGTTGTTGAAATTTTCAAAAAAAAAATGATTTTTTTGAAAATTTAGTGGTTGGTAAACAGTGGTTAGTAAACAGGAATGTAAAGGAAACGTTCTTATAGCAATCCTAACCACTAACCACCAATCACTAACCACTAATTCATAATTTACCAAGTTCATCCCAAACTACTTGCATCAAGGGTTCCAGCGTCTTAGGCGTGAAATCGAACTTGATGTTTGCCGTTGCGAAGAGTTCCGGAATCGGACGGCTGCTGCCCAGGCTTTCGGCCTTGAACAAGTCATCAATTGCCTTTTGCGGATCCTTCTTGAAGTTGGCCCAAACCTGCAAAGCGCCAATCTGTGCGATGCCGTATTCAATATAGTAGAACGGACATTCGAACAAATGAAGCTGTTTCTGCCACAGGTTCCTGCGTACGGCTTCAAGACCGCTGTAATCGATGCCTGCGTCGTAGCGGTCCATGATTTCACTCCAGATATCGCTGCGGTCTTCGGCGGTATGCGTGGGGAAGTTGTACAGGCGATGCTGGAAACTGTCGATGCTTGCGACCCACGGGAACAGCCAAATCACGTCGGCGAGTTCGCCTTCGGTACTGCGGACAATGGCTTCGTGGTCGTCACCGTAGAACGGCTTCAAGTTCGACATGCCAATGAGTTCCATGCTCATGCTTGCAACTTCGGCAAATTCAGCCGGCACATCGCGGTAGGCGAAAATCGGCTGGTTCGCAAGCGCAAACTGGTGGAAGGAATGTCCGGATTCATGCAACAGCGTGTAAATGTCGCGGTCCGTATTGGCAGAATTCATGAAGATGAAGGGGAGGCGGCTTTCGTCAAAACCGATCTGGTAACCGCCGGGAGCTTTCCCTAAACGGCTATCCGGGTCGATTAACTTTTTCGCCTGCATTTCACGGGCCCACTTGCCAGCCTGCGGATGAATGCTTTCGAAAATGCAATCGACTTTTTCGATGAGCTCGTCTCCGCTCTGGTACGGCTTCAGTGGCGGCCTGCTCAGCGGGTCCACATCCAAGTCCCACGGACGGAGCTTTGTAAGCCCCATCTTTTGGGCGCGACGCTTGTACATTTCCTTTTGCAACGGGAGCACCAGCTTTTCGATGCTTTCGTGGAAATTTTCGCAGTCGGTCGGAGTGTAGTCAAAACGATGCTTTGCAAGGAAGATATAGTCGATAAAATCCTTGCAGTGAGCATTTTTCGCAATTTGTTTTCGGATACCGAACAACTTGTCGTAAGAATTATCAAGCGCTTCTTTGTCCTTGAGGCGGCGTTCCCACATGGCTCTCCAGGCGCGTTCACGGAGGTCGCGATCGGTCTTTTCCATGTAGGCAGCTAGCTGCTGCATGGTTTTCACGTCGCCATCGAACTCGACGCTCATGCCGCCTGTGATTTTCTGGTACGCTTGCACGGCTTTATTCTCTTCGGTTTCAAGAGGAATATTGTCCGGAGAGAACAGGTCCAGCGATACTTGAACGCCTTTGAGCCATTCGCCAAATTCTCCCTTGAGGGCATCTTTGGACGGATGGGCCATCAGCTTACGGTTCAGCTTGTCGTCGTATTCAATCATGAGCGGTTGAATATTTTCGACAAACTGTTCGTATGCCTTAGACGCTTGCTCGTCTCGGGTGTCGCAAGTCATCGCGACATAGCGTCTGCAACTGACTTCGCCAAGCACCGATTCGAGTTCACTCCAATCCAATATCCATTGGCGGAGCTTGTCTGTGTTCACTGGAATATCGCGTTGTAAGAGAGAGCGATATAATCTTGATATTTCTTTTTCATCGTCCGGATTTAAATTTTCCGGAACAAAGTTGCGTTTTGTCATATCCGTTTTTTTTATTGTATTACTTAGCTAATTTTCCGAGCCATTTGTTCACGAGGAGGTCGAACAATCTGTCGCGGACGAGGTTCTGGAGTTTTTCGACATCTTCAGGCTTTACGTCTCTCTTGATTTCGAGGCCCTGAGAAACGGATTCTCCACCTTCGGTGAGGGATACATCGATAAAGCCTGCGATGGCGTAGTATTGGATTTCTTTAAACTTAAAGATTTTTGCATCCAACGGGAAGGCTGCGTTGAAGTGCAAGTCGTTGTCACCCGGAGCGAGTTTGATGGTGTCCTTGAGTGTGAGCGGAACCGTAACGAGCGTATCGAACTTGATTTCGATATTGAGCTTGTTGATCCACAAGGTATCCTTGCCGGTGTTGTTGGCGTTCAGGTAAACGTCAAAGTTGGCATTACCAAGGTTCTTGTTGATGATGTTCTGCGACAAGTCCTTGACCAGCATGACGGCTTTCGGGTTCGGCAAGAATCCGTTCATCCCGTTATTCACGAGCTCCATAACATCATCATAGACATCAACGTTGTCAAAGGTAAGGTCCTTGTATTCAAACTTGGTCTCGATGAGGATTTTTGCCGCCTGCACCTTCTTTATCAAAGAGCAGCCGGTGAAGGTGGTTGTCACAAGTGCGAGTGCACCTGCTATAATGAGTGATAGTGTGAGGCGTGAGAATTTGGTTTTCATATTTATCTCCTTGTCTTTTCAATATTTATTATAAAAAAATATTTGCAACTTTGTCAGTTGGTTCTAAATTCTGTTAGTGTTTGAATAAGCCTTTGTATGTCGATTGGCTTTGCCAAGTGCCCGTTCATACCGGAATTTAGGGCGTTTTGCTTATCTTCTTCGAAGGCGTTTGCGGTCATGGCGATGATTGGAATGCTTGATTTTTGTGGGTCCGAGAGCTTGCGGATCTGTTTTGTGGCTTCGTAACCGTTCATGCGCGGCATTTGGACATCCATCAATACGAGTTCGTATTTTTTCGGGGGTGCATTACGGATCTTTTCGACGGCGATATCTCCGTCTTCGGCGGTATCGACGATAATTCCAGTTTCTTCTAAAAGTTCCTGGGCTATTTCGCGGTTCATTTCGTTGTCTTCGACAAGCAGAATCCGCATTCCTTTGAGCGAAAGCGTCTTTGCGTTATTCTTGTCCATCGCATCGGATGTCGTTTCTTTGCTCCATTTCATGGGGAGGGATACAGTAATTTTTGTGCCTTTTCCTTTTTCCGATTCGATGTCTATGGTGCCGTTCATCAAGTCGGTGAGCTTTTTTACGATGGTCATTCCAAGGCCAGTTCCTTGGATATTGCTTACAGTTGTTGATGTTTCGCGGGTAAATTCATCGAAGATATGTTTGAGGAATTCGGGCGACATACCGATGCCTGTATCTTCTACAACTAGGGTGTATAGTCCATAGCCTTCGCGATCGTAGGGGTGCTCGTTTATTGTGCATTCGATGCTTCCGCCTTCAAGCGTGTATTTGATGGCGTTCCCGATGATGTTTGCGGTAATCTGGTTGATGCGGTCGCTGTCGATGGAAACGAACCTGTGCTCGACGTTCGCGATTGTAGCCGTAAATTTAATGCCCTTTGATTCTGCATGAGTGCCATAAGTTGTCATGAGCGCGGTAATGACGTTCTCGAAGTCGCATGTCTGTTCTTGCAGAGTGATCTTTCCAGATTCGATGCGAGACATTTCAAGCACTTGGTTTACTAGCGATAGCAACTGCTTCCCGGCAATGTCGATCTTGTCGAGATAATCCTTGACCATTTTAGGATTGTCGATGTGTTTTTTTGCCATGGCAGTAAAGCCTGTTACCGCGTTCATAGGCGTGCGAATGTCGTGTGACATGTTGAACAGAAACGTGGTTTTTGCTTTGCTTGCTTCACGTGCGGCAGAAAGGGCATACGAGAGTTTTTGGTTTGCTTCGATTTCCTTGGATTTTTCTGCAGTGATGTTTCTGAATAAAATAATTGCTTTATATACAATGTTCAATTTTACTTGAACGGGAATATAAACCATGGTGATGTATTCAATGTTTCCATCTCGCCCAGGACTCTTGAATATAACGCTTGGAATTTTATCGAGAGCCTTGCGCTTCTTGATAACTTTAAAGAAATTCTTAAAATCATCGCCATTTTGCAAGTCGTCGTTCATCCTTATAAAACCTTTTTCGAGGTTTTTGAGGAAACCTTTTTTAGGAAACGGCATTGGCATGACAGAGAGGTCTTCGAATGTCCCGTTTTCGGCATCGACATAAATCATGGCTCTTGCGATGACGCTTTCTGCTTTGGCAATGTAGCCTGCGAGGCGGTTCTCGCGCGAATCAGCCCGTCGAATAAAGAACTGGATGAGTAGGAGGTAGGCGATGTATCCACCGAATATGCCGATGAGCAAATACTGCAACATGCGCCCGGCCATGATACCCATGGAATAAAGGTCTTTTGCGGCGTCAATCGGGAAGTTCGAATAAACGCACAACGGTATGGTTTGGAGTGGCGCTATGTAGCCGTGAATTTCGTCTGTATCGCCGTTGAACTTGTAGCTTGAAGGCGTGCGCGTTGTGTAGGCGCGTATGATTTTGTTTCTGTTTTTTTCATCGAATTGCGGAGTGTAAAGGAACCTTTTAAAATTGTAGCGGGACTGACCATGAACTGTAGTTTGCGGAATTTTCATGGTTTCTAGCGAGATGAAACTATTGCCTTCGGTGTTGACGATACCTGCTGAGGCGCTTGCTCCGTAGACCTTGTAATCGAGTAGTCTCTTGATTGTTTTTTCGTCAAACGAGGAGGAGAGGATGCCAACGACTTTTTCTTGAACGTACACGGGTGCATAGAAAACAACATACGCCATGCTTGTATTTGTGGGCATGACAACGAATATGCCGCTATTGCCATTCATCCCTTCGCTAAAATACCATTTGTCGCCGGAGTAGATGGTATCGCCCGATGTTGTCTGCGTTTTACCGTTGGCATCTGTGAACCGCATGTGGTCGAACTGTGCTATTTTTTCGAGTTCTGCAAGATAGACTTCGTTCAGCAGGTTTTGGGCAGCTTTGTCAGAACTGAGTTTTGCAAGCGCTTCGATGGACTTGACGGAGTTCGAAAAAATTTCGTCTAGCTTGTTTGCCATTGCCAGGGTGATATCTTTAATGTAGTCGCTATTGCGTGCTGTGACGGCTCTTTTATCTTCTTCCTGGAATGCTGAAAATGCTTCGATAACCAAATAAACCACAAGAATAAGGGGCGCAAACCTTATTATCGTGTACTTAAGGCGTTTGTTTTTCTTTTTTATTTTCTGGAAACTCTGCACGATGCTCCCTAACCAAAAATCATTCTACACAATTAGAAATATAAACTAATATTAATGCTATTGATTACAATCACGGAAAAAATGGCGGATTGCCTAGGATTGTTTAATTGAATAGATTCAATGCTTACTATTTTTTTATCGGAAGGGAATTTTTTTTGATAAAAATCAAAATTTTTATGATTTTTTTTTCGCAAATATTCTTTTCTGAGAAAAAAATGTAGTTTTTTAATGGTTACTTATTCCAACTTGGAATACCGAAGAATCAAGGGATTTAAATGAACCGTTACGATCTAGTATTGCTGGGACTCATTCTTGAGCATGAACGCAGTGGTTATGACATTATCACGGAAATCCGCGATAGAGAGCTCGACCGCTGGGCGAAGATTAGCACATCGACCGTTTACAATAGACTGATTACGCTTGAAAAAAACGAATGCATTGTGGGACATTCCGAACGTGATGGAAACCGCCCGGAACGCATGGTGTTCAACATTACCGATAAGGGGAGGGAAGTGCTCCGCAAGGAAGTCCTCAAGCACTTGACTGGATTCAATGACGATCCGCGCACGCTTGGCTTTGCTTTCCTCTTTGGTGCCGACAACAAGGAAGTCATTCGTACGCTCGAAGTGCATGAAAGACGTTTGGTTCAGGAAATCGAAAACCTTGAAAAGATGATTGCCGAAGAACCGCGCCCGACGCTTTACCCGGAAGGCCCGTTCCTCAACTGCATGAGCCGTGACCACATTTTGGTGGAGCTCAAGTACGTGCGTGCCGCCATCGGCATTTTGCGCGACCCGGTCCGCAGCCAGAAACTCGGCGGTTATTTCTACATCAATTTCGGAAGTAGAGAATTCGAAAAGTTTAATGAGTAGTTTTTAGTAGACAGTAGACGGTAGGAAGTAGACAGTTTTTTCGTCTTTTCACTTCCTACTTCTAACTTCCTACTTCCTACTATTTCTAAATTTACCTCGCAAAAGTTTTAACGGTTTCTGATAGGGTTCCTAACCACTAATCACCAACCACTAATCACTTTTTACAACACCCCTCTCTAACGGAGATAAAATGGCTACAAAAACAGTGAAGAAGAGCGCTGCAAAGAAGGCCCCGGCAAAGAAGCCCGCAAAGGCCGCTGCCCCGAAGTATGGCTACTTTGATGACGCTGCAAAAGAATACGTGCTCACCACCCCGGCAACCCCGATCAAGTGGTGCAACTACGTCGGTACTCTCAATTTCGGCGGTATCGTCGATACGACCGGCGGCACTCTCGTTTGCAAAGGCGACCCGGCTCTCAACCGTATCACCAAGTACATTGCACAGATGCCGTGCTCTGACTTCAAGGCCAGCACTATCTACATCCGTATCAAGGATGGCAAGAACTACAAGATTTTCTCCCCGTTCTACGTTCCGACTCTCGTCAAGCTCGACAAGTGGGAATGCCACGTGGGTCTTTCCTACATGCGCTGGATTGCCGAAGTTTACGGCCTCCGCGTTCAGGTGACGATTTTTGTTCCGACGGGCTCCAACACTCTCCTCCAGGACATCCAGGTGACCAACATCGCCGGTGGCTCTAAGGAAGTGGACATTATCCCGGTTTATGAATTCAGCCACTTCGAAGCTGAAAAGCAGCTCACGAACGCCGACTGGGTTCCGCAGACCATGACCCTCAAGGGCCACTGGGAAAAGGACGGCCACGTTGTTTTGGAACAGTACGCTTACATGAAGCGCGATTACGCCGTGAACTACGTTACTGCTGACTGCAAGGTCGGTTCCTTCGATGGCGACCGCCGCGTGTTCCTCGGCCAGAACGAAATGGGTTCCTGGGCAAATCCGCTCAGCCTCCAGAACAAGGAACTTGCAAACAGCGAATGCGACCGTGGCGACAACATTGCCGCTCTCATGATCCACGCTGGCAAGATTGCGGCCAAGAAGACTTTCCGTACCTGCACCCAGCTCGGTCAGGAACAGAGCCTTAAGGTTGCAGCCAAGGCTATCAAGAAGTACCGTGACCTCAAGAACGTCGATAAGGCTTTCGAAGAACTCGCCAAGTTCTGGGAAAACTACCTCTCTACAATCCAGGTCAACACTCCGGATGCAGCTTTCAACTCCATGGTGAACGTGCACAACCCGCGTCAGTGCCACACCACCAAGAACTGGAGCCGCTACCTGTCCCTCTACCAGTTGGGCTACGGCACCAGCCGCGGTATCGGTTACCGTGACTCCAGCCAGGACCTCATGGGCGTGATGAGCCACATGCCGGAAGAAGCTCTCGTCCTTACGAAGAACCTCCTCTCCGTACAGCGTCCGGAAGGTAACGCTATGCACCAGTACGCTCCGCTTGCCCTCGAAGAAGACAACGGCAACGAAGCTAACGCCGGTGACTCCCGCGAAAAGAAGGGCGTGCTCGACGAAAACGGCAACCCGGCTTACGCAGACTGGTACGGCGATGACCACCTCTGGATCGTCCTCACTGTTGCTAACTACCTCAGAGAAACGGGTAAGATGGAACTCCTCGACGAGGAAATTCCGTTCTACGAAGCTGGCAAGAAGCGCGCTCAGCGTGAAAAGGGCACTGTCCTTGAACACTTGAAGCGTTCTGTCAAGTTCTCTCGCGAACACCTCGGTAAGCACGGTCTTCCGCTCCTCGGCTTTGCTGACTGGAACGACTGCATGAACCTCCCGCTCGGTGCAGAATCTACGTTCAACACTGCTTTGTACGCAAAGGCTTTGCTCGAAATGATGGGCATTGAAGAAGCTCTCGGCGACAAGGAAGCCGTTGAAATGTACAAGGGCTGGTACGAAGATGTCAAGAAGGCATTCAACGACAGCGCTTGGGACGGCAAGTGGTGGACTCGTTGGTTCGACAAGGACGGCAACGGCTACGGCGTTTCCTCTGCCAAGTACGGCAAGATTTACTGCAACGGCCAGTCTTGGCCGGTCATCTCCGGCATTGCATTCGGCGACCGCGCTGTGCAGGGCATGGACAGCTTGAACAAACTCCTCAACACCAAGTACGGCGTGAAGAGCTCTACTCCGGGTTACCGTGGCTTTGAACCGGCTGTCGGTGGCATCTCCACCTATCCTCCTGGAGCAAAGGAAAACGGCGGTATCTTCCTCCACACGAACCCGTGGGTGATGATTGCCGAAACGATTCTCGGCCGTGGCGACAAGGCTTTCGAATACTACTGCCAGATCAACCCGGCTTCCAAGAACGGCATCCTCGACATCTTCGAATCTGAACCATATTGCTATCCGCAGAACATCCTCGGTGACGAACACAAGCAGTTCGGTATGGGCCGTAATGCATGGCTCTCCGGTACAAGCTCTTGGACTTACCAGGCTGCAACGCAGTTCATCATCGGTATCCGTGCAAGCTTCGACGGCCTCGTTGTCGATCCTTGCATCCCGAGCGCATGGGCTGGCTTCGAAGCCACCCGTAAGTTCCGCGGTGCTACCTACCAGATCACCGTGAAGAACCCGAACCACGTCTGCAAGGGTGTGGCAAAGATGGTTGTTGACGGTCAGGAAATCGATTCCAACGTCGCACCGGTCTTTACGAAGGGTGTGCACAAGGTCGAAGTGACTTTGGGTTAAGAAACACATATAGCCGTCGCGATAGTTCGTCAATCTCGCCCTCACGTAGGAAACTACGCTACGGGCGATCTTTCCTGCTCTCGCTAGGCTCTCTGTGTTTCTTGAATGAGAAGATTCGTTCTAATCCAAATTCGGAATTTAAGAGTCTGCTTCCAACGAAGCAGACTTTTTGTTTTGCTCTCGCTAGGCTCTCTACGTTTCTTTAATCAATTCACGTTTTTGAGCGCCAGTCACTCACGAGGCTGGTGTTTTTTTATCCATCTATTTTGTATATATAAATTATGGCATCTTTTTTCAGAAATTACTTGGTTAAGTTTGCGCTTATGGCGGCGATAGCCTTATGGGCGGGGTGCAGCGAGGCGGATAAGAATGCGGAAAAATCTACGGAACAGGAAAACACCGTATTTGAGTTTCCTGTGGACTCGAAATATGTGACATTAAAAATCCCTTTCCGTCCTATTCAATTTCAAGATTCTCTATTTGATGCTAATGGAGTTTCAATACAAGTTTTTAAAGACTATTCTGTAGAGAGTTCTTTAGTTTATAACGATGATGTTGAAAAAATCGCTCAAATTATTCACAAAGAAAGCAAATCCATTTATGAAATTTTTGATTCGTTTTACAAAAAAGAAACTTGTCACGAATTGTATGAAGTGTCTTTATCTTTAAAAGTTTCCTTAGGGACTAATGGTGTTGTTGATAAAGTCAAAAAATCATCTTCTCTCTATGCCGATCAGAATTTTACAAATAAAATTATTGAATATGTAAAGCAAATCAATTTTCAGGACGTTGGGCGAAATAATATTTTATTGTCTATTAATTTTTGCCGTCCCTTTATAGATGCGAACGATTTTAATGCGCTTTTACATGATTTACAATGGAAGGAATATTCTATAAGGAAAACAAATGGTGCAGTGAGTGCACCAACGAGCGACGAAATGAAATCTGCTGGTGGTGATGAACATGATAAAGATTCAATTTTAAAGGTCATTCGCCAACGGACTCCTGGATTGCGCCACATTTACAATAAACATTTAAGGAAAAATCGCGCAAAAGCATGTTTAAAGAACAATCAAGACAACAGCAAACCTGATTTTAACGGGATGATTGTTTTTAAGTTGAATATAAACGATGATGGCTCTGTTCAAAAAGCAGAAATTCAATCTTCGAATACCGGCAATAAGGATTTTGATGACGAAGTCAAGAGAGCTTTAAGCCATTGGAAATTCCTGAAGATGAATTCAAGCGAAGTCGTTACATTCCCGTTAGTGTTTTTTGAAAATACTACACCTTATAAGAAACCGACTTATCCCGAAATTCGCATATAAACGCAAAGCACGCGGCTCACGGTATAGCCGGACTTGAGGAGAGACTTGAGCATGGGCACGACGTTTATGGTGCAAATCCAGTCGCTGTCATCAAATTTTCCTTTCCAGCTCTTGGACGAACCGTTGTCAAATATGTCCTTGATCATGGATTCGTAGTAGGGTAGAAATTTACCCGAAAGAACGTCTTTCAGAGATTTGTTAACGATTTCGTCTGTGCTTGCAAAACCGCCGTCCGTTGCAAAAGCGTTGTTGCATCCGAGAATAGTGAAGTTGCGGTCAACCCAGAAAATACCGATGTTCGGGAAATTGAAAAGCGAATTTATCAGAGATTCTTCAACGCCGCTCTTCATCAGGAACGGAATTTCAGGAGATGTTTCTACGCGGCGGGCCGAACCCATCATTACAATGCGGTCTTCGTCATCGGGAGCGAGGTGCCCGCGGAAATCGTACCACACAAGATTCTTTTCGCTGTTCCAGCAACGAATCTTGAGTGTGCCAAAGCGTGCGTTTTCATTAGCGAGGCGATTGAGCTGGCTCTGTTCGTCAAGCAAGTGGCCTTTATCATCGTAGGCTGCTTCGCCGCCCGCTTTCATCATGCATTCGTTCATCACGCGTTCAAGCAGTTTAAAATCGTCTGCGGGCATGAGCGTTTCGATGTCAACAACACCACCGGAACGAGGTACATCGCGATAGTCATCGTCCATCATTGGCGTAAGGAGGTACAGCTGTCTGCTTTCGAAATCGAATTTCCACAAGAAGTCGCCCGTGTTGCGGAGCAGGGATTTTAGCTTTGTTTCGGCTTCGTCAAGGCGGTGTTGGTTTTCAACGGTGTTCGAGATGTTTTTGATTAAGCAGATGTAACGCGATTCGTCCATGGAAAGTCGCTGGTGTTTACAGCGCATTTCAAACCAGAGCATGGTTCCGTCATCGCGCTTGTACGAAAACATGAACGGCATTTCGGGGTGCTTGTCGATGTCGTCAAAATAAAGTTTGAGTCGAGCCCAGTCTTTGGGTGGCAAAATGTCTCTAAACAGGCGGTCTTTGCTCAAATTGTCAAACAACGGGTCCGACATGAACTGCGGCAGCGAACTGATGAATTCGAATTTATCCGAAAGAACGACGATGAATTCACCGAGGTTCCCTGCAAAAAGGGTGTAAAGTCTTTGCCTTTTCCAATAGTCGAGCAATAGCAAAATTGTGACAATCAGCAAAAGCAAAAGTACTGTGCAAACGTAGCACCAACCAACAGACCAATCAATAGAGTTCATCATACGTTTATAAAATAATCATTTTTGGAGATGCAAGGCAAGAGGCGGAATATTTTATTGTTTCGAAAAGATTGTTTTGGACGTTTTGGGTGTTTTTTTATACCTTTAATATATCTTTAGTAAGTCTCAAAATACATTAGCTTGGCTCTCGATGTCCGAAATACAACTCTCGCCGAAAATAAAAATGCTCTTTTCTTTGTTGCGTTCCGCTTTGACGGGAACAGAATGTGAAGGTTCTTGTTCACCAAAGGAGTGGGCTAAGGTGTATGCTCTTGCTGCGCAACAGTGCGTTGTAGGACTGGCGTATCGCGGAATTAGCTTCTTGCCTGCAGCAAATCGACCTTCGCTTGAGTTATTGCTCCAGTGGGCGAGTGAAGCCGAAACGATTCAAGGGCATAATCGCTTGTTGAATGAGGGTGCTGCACGCTTGACTAAAATGTTTGCGGCCAAAGGTTTTCGTAGCGCCATTCTTAAAGGGCCTGCGAATGCAAGACTTTATCCTGACCCGTTTGCAAGGCAATGCGGTGATATCGACATTTGGGTTGAAGGCGGTCAACAGAAAGTGGCTGATTTGTTACAAAGCATGGGACTGTACAAGAGTTTTCCCAAAATTAGTTGGTACGATTATAAAGCTTATCGAAAAGAATTGCATGAATTGTGTCAGCGTTTGTCATGGCATCATATTCATTTGCATCAAAAGATAGATGGTGTGTCTGTTGAAGTTCATTTTAGGCCATCGTCTGCAATCAATAACCCGGTTGCTAATAGACGGTTGCAACGCTTTTTGGAACAAGAAATAAAAACAACCGAATTTGTTGCTGAAGGCTTTTATGTGCCGTCTCTGAAGTTTGCGTTGGTCATGCAACTGGCTCATATCCTGCATCATTTTGTTACTTCTGGCATCGGTTTAAAACAGCTTATAGATTACTATGTGCTTTTGCAGAATGTTTCGGAAAAAGATCGTATCGAGGTTTCTTCGATGTTACATCGATTTGGATTGTCCAGAACAGCTTCTGCAGTAATGTGGGTTTTGGAATACATTTTCAAACTAGATCCGCAAAAGATGCTTTGTGAACCGAATTGTAAATTGGGAACGGTTTTATTACAAGAAATCTTTAAAGGGGGCGCATTCGGTTCTTACGCACCAAGGCAAAAGCGACGTGCTTTTTTCAAATGGTTTGCAAGAATGCACCGTCCGTTGCAATTGTTTATGTTTGATCCGGTAGAAGTATTTTGGAGCTTTATCCATAACTGGATTGAATTTGTACGTTTGATTCCTGTTCGTCTTAAAGCGAGAAAGCTATCCTTGAAAGGATATTGGTCTTGATGGCGCGTTAAAATTCTGATGCCTAGCGATATGCTTTTAACTTTGCTGCGTTCTGCATTGACTGGTGTTGAGCCAGAGTGTTCTTGTTCGCCAGACGAATGGGCTGAAGTATATGCATCTGCAGTAAAACAGTGCGTTGTTGGGCTTGCATATCAGGGCGTTTGCCGTTTGCCCGCATCGAAGTGTCCGCCACGTGCGATTTTGATGCGGTGGGCGAGAAATGCCGAAGCGATTAAGGGACATAACCAGTTGTTGAACGACATCTCGGCTCGTTTGACGGCAACATTTGCGGCAGAAGTATTCTGCAGTGCTATTCTTAAAGGACCCGCCAATGCAAGACTTTACCCTTACCGTTTGGCAAGGCAATGTGGTGATATTGATATATGGGTTGAAGGCGGAAGGCAAAAAGTAATAGACTTGCTGCAACGTTTGGGATTGTTCAAGGTCCCACCGAAAATTAGTTGGTTTGATTATAAAGCTTATCGCGAAAGTTTGCGTGAAAACATATCTGTATCTACACCTCATCACATCCATTTGAAACAAACGATTGATGGTATTATGATTGAAGTTCATTTTAAACCATCATCAGGAATTTTCAACCCGATTGCAAATAAACGATTGCAACGGTTTTTGGAACAGGAAATTGAAAAAAGCGAAAAGGTTGCAGAAGGATTTTGCGTTCCTTCGGTAAAGTTTGCGTTGGTTATGCAGCTTTCTCATATCCAACATCATTTTTTTACAGATGGTATTGGGTTAAAACAACTTGTTGATTATTACGTTCTTTTACAACAGGCTTCGGATGATGAGCGAGCGGACGTTTCTGCCTTATTGCCTCGCTTTGGCATGTACAGGACTGCGGCCGCATTGATGGGACTTTTAAAAAATATTTTTGGCCTAGAAAAACAGAAAATGCTTTGTACGCCCAATTACAAATCGGGAGAAAGATTCTTACGCGATGTGTTAAATGGCGGTGTTTTTGGCTGTGTTGCGGAAAGAAAAAAGCATGGTTTCTTGATGGAATGGATAAGCTATATGTTTCTCCCGTTCCAATTATTTTGGCTTGACCCCATAGAAGTTTTTTGGAGTGTTGTCGCAAAATGGATTGGCTTTTTGCGGTCTATTTCTATTCGGCTTAGAGCTAGAAAATTAGTGGTGAGGACACTTTTGCAAAAAGATAAAGCTGTTGCGTAAGTGTAAAATGTCGCAATAGGAATAAAAAACACCTCCGTCAAAGCAGAGGTGTTTAAGGTTCCGGCTCTAGGTCGGAATGACAAAGTTATTCGGCGAAGAATTCCTTGGCCTTGGCGACGACGTCTTCGACCTTGACCATAGTGAACTGCTTTTCGTTGCGGAACTTCCATTCGACTTCGCCGTTCACGAGGCCCTTCTTGCCGATGGCGATGCGCACCGGAGAACCCCACAGGTCGGCGTCCTTGAACTTCACGCCCGGACGTTCGTCGCGGTCGTCCACGAGCACGTCGATGCCGGCGGCTTCGAGTTCCTTTTCGAACTTCTCGGCGAGTTCCACGAGTTCGGCTTCCTTGCCGATCGGGACGATTTCCACCTGGAACGGAGCGATGGACTTGGGCCAAATCGGTCCGAAGTCATCGTGACTGTTTTCCACGACAGAGGCCATCAGGCGGCCCACGCCGATGCCGTAGCAGCCCATGATGGCGGGAGCGGTGGTCTTTTCGGCGGTGAGGAACTTGGCGCCCATAGATTCAGAGAACTTGGTGCCGAGTTTGAAGATGTTGCCCATTTCGATGCCGCGAGTTTCTGTGAGGAGTTCGCCGCAGCAGGGGCACTTGCAGACTTCGGAAGCTTCGGCGATGTCGGCCACTTCGAACTTCGGGAAGTCGCGCTTCGGGTTGCAATGCTTGAAGTGGTAGCCTTCTTCGTTCGCGCCCGTCACGAGGTCGAAGGAATCGGCAATCGCTTCGTCCACGATGATGCGGGTGTCGTGAGCGTTGATCGGGGAAGCAAAGCCCGGAACCATGCCGCAGGCCTTGATGAGGCTGTCTTCGGCCGGATAGAGTTCCTTCGCCTTGAGCAAGTTGTGGAGCTTGATTTCGGAAACGTCGAGGTTGCCCGGAACCACGACCGTGATGAGCTTGCCTTCGAAGTCGAAGAACACGCACTTGGCGGTGGATTCGGCAGGCACGTTCAGGAACTTGGTGATTTCTTCGATGCTTTCGCTGTTCGGCGTAGCGACCTTTTCGAGAGCGGCATTTTCGTTGCCCTTGAACGGCACGCGCTGGAACTTGGCGATTTCGCGGTTGGCCTGGTAGCCGCACTTCTTGCAGAGAATCAAGTAGTCTTCACCGTTCGGAGTGTCGAGCATAAATTCGTGAGCGACCTTACCGCCCATGATACCCGTATCGCTCTGCACCACCACTGGTTCAATGCCCACGCGACGGTAAATGCGGAGGTAGGCGTCGTATTCTTCCTGGTAGTGACGGTCCAGGTCTTCCTGGCTGGTGTGGAAGCTGTAGGCATCCTTCATCAGGAATTCGCGGACGCGGATAAGGCCGCCGCGGGCACGAGCTTCGTCACGGTACTTGGTCTTGAACTGGTAGAGCATCACCGGCAGTTGCTTGTAGCTGTTGAGCACGTAGCGCACGAGGTCGGTCATGGCTTCTTCGTGGGTCATGGCGAGCACCATGTTGTGGTTGTTGCGGTCCTTGAAGCGGAGCAGTTCTTCGCCAATGGCCTGGTAACGGCCCGATTCGCTCCAGAGTTCGGCAGTCTGCACCACCGGCAAATCGACCTCGATACCGCCGATCTTGTTCATTTCTTCGCGGATGATGTTCACGATCTTCTGGATCACGCGGAAACCCATCGGCATCATGGAGTAGATACCGGTAGAGACGGGCTTGATGTAGCCGCCGCGCATGAGGAAGATGTGGGAGGGCATGGTGGCATCGCTCGGCGTTTCGCGGAGCGTCACGTAAAAGTACTTGGAGAGTTTCATTGTTTTTGCCTTTTGAAATTTTACGGCGTAAATGTAGAAATTAGAGTAGAGACTAGAGACGAGAGACGAGAGAATAGTAATCTTATTGAATGTATTTTTTTATTTTGCATCCATGGAATTTTTAAATAGGTTGCGGGAAAAATCCGCTGTTAAAAAAACGGAGAAGTTTTTCCCGGCATTCGCTTTTTTAGGCGGATTCAGTTGGGATTCGATGACCATCGGGAGTAAGGTTTACGGCTCGGACCTGATCTTTTTGTCTTTTTACTATATCCTAGCGCTATTTTCGATATCTTTTATAGCCACACGAAAAGTTGTTGATGGTTGTGACAACGTAAATAATGCGGATTCCAATACTAAAATTCTTCAAAATTTTTACCACAGGATTTTGTCTTATGAATGGCCGCAAACATGGATTGACCGGTTGACTTGGCTTGTGCAATTTTGCTTTGGAAACCTCTATAGCGCCCTTGTTATTTGCTATTTCAAAAGTTCGGGGTCCATCGCATCGTTAATCATTGTGTTGGTGCTTGCAACTTTGCTTGTCGGCAATGAATTCTTGAAAGAAAAGTATGAAAACTTTGGAGTTTGCCTTGCATTTTTCTGCTTGCTCGGGACGATGTTCTTTAACTTCTTGATTCCGCACTTGGTTCATGGAATGGGAACATTCTGGTTCTTTTTGAGTACGCTTTTGTCCGCAGGAATTTGCTATTTACTTTGGATGAAATTTTCGCTAAAATCTTCGAATGATGTCTCGCGTCACAAGCGTTTTTTGATCGCGCCTATATCCATTAGTTTTGTCCTAATAATAGCGTATCTCGCCAACTGGATAGCACCTGTTCCGCTCGTTTTAAAGCAGCAAATCGTTTGCAAAAATTTCGACCGCGAAACGTATTCATGTGATGTAGATAAATTAGACTTTTGGCAACGGACGGGGCTCAAAGGCGCTACAATCCACAAAGAAGACGGTGATGAAATTTATTTTATGTCTTCGGTTTATGCGCCTGCGGAACTCAAGGCTCCGATTGAATTTCGTTGGTACTACAAAGAACCTTCCACAAATAAATTTAAATTAACGGATAAAATTACATCGAGCCGGATGATTATTCGAGGTGGACGAGATCAAGGTTACCGAAGCTATTCCAAAAAGAAAAACATCCCGTCTGGGATCTATCGGGTAGAAACGGCGTATAAAGACGGTGCTGTAATCGGCTCTGAAAACTTCGAAGTACTCGAAGGTCTCCCCAAATTGGGGTTTGTTCGTGATTCTTTGCATTGAAACGAGGTGTCGCGCCAAAAAAAATAAGCTATATTGGAATGCAAAATTAGGAATGGTTATTCCTATTATTTGACTTTAAGGAGTCTATATAATGAAATTGAAAAAAATTGCTCTTGGTGCTGCCGCTCTTGCACTTATCGCTTGCGGCGAAGCCCAGAAACCGGTTCCTCAAGTTGCTGCAGTAACCCCGAATTCTACAGATGACCAGAAATTTGCATACATGCTCGGTGCCCAGTTCGGTCTTCAGAATTTTTCGAATCTTCCGTGGCAAACTGGTGAAGGCATTGACGAAGACGTTGTTGTTCAGGCTTTCCGTGATGCTTTGGATAACATGAAGGATTCTACCCACAAGCTGCAGATTCCGCAGGATTCTCTTGGCGTCATTAGCCGTCGTATCCAGAACACCATGCGTGAACGCTATCTCAAGACTCAGCCGGATTCAAGCGCTAAGGATTTAGCTGACGCACAGCGCTACGCTCTTATTGATTCTCTTCGTAAGGCTTTGCCCGTAAATCCAGCTCCGGCAGTGAAGAATGAAAAAGTGACGCTCCCGGAAGTTCCTTCTGAACAGCAAAAGTTCTCTTACCTCATTGGTTTCCAGTTCGGTAACCAGTTCTATGGCATCGGTCGTCAGTTCGAAACAGAATTTGACGGGGACTATTTCGTCCTCGGTCTCCGTGATGCAGGCAAGCGCGTTCGCGATACCACGTTCACAATGACTCTTCCGGATGATACTTTGAAGGCTGTCGGCGACCGCTTTATGGAAAAATCGAAGTTGATTAACGAAGAAAGGATGAAGAAGGCTAAGGCTGAAGAAGAAAAGCTCAAGGCTGAAGTTGCTTCTCTCCGTGGCGATACGCTTGCCAATGGCATGCCTGCCAAGATGAACTTCAAGGTGAAGGCCTCTGGCATTACGGTCAAGGGCGAAGACTTGAGCGCATTTGCTGGTAAGCCGCTTCTCATGTTCTATTTCTCTGCAACTTGCGGTCACTGCGCACATGCCGCTCCGCAGATTCTTGAAATTGCAAAGGAATTTGCACCGAAGGGCCTTACGACTGTTTCTATCGCTAGCGGTGGAAACAACAAGCCGGGCATCCGTCGCTTTATTGACGATGCTAAGTTTGATGATAACATCAGCGTCATGTGGGATGAAGCTCGTCAGTTCGGCGAACTTTACAGCGATGGCTATGTTCCGAAGGTCTACCTCGTAAATCCGGATGGCTCGTACAAGCAGTACGCTGCATTCGAACGCGAAAAGGATGACTTGAAGAAAGAAATTGCTGAACTCCTCCAAGGCAAGAATGTCGAATGGAAGATCGAAGTCAAGAAGCCTGAAGAACCTGCCAAGGCTCCTGAAGCTAAGCAGCAACCCAAGAAGGAAGTAAAGCCGCCCAAAGCTAAGAAGTAATTCTTCTGGTGTATTTTTTAGAAACGCATCTCGCATTGCGGGATGTGTTCTTTTTTTGTAGTGCGTTTTTCTATAGCCGCATTGTCCGTTATTTTTTAAATTTGGCGCATGATTATCGCAGAATTTGATGTCGTTGTTGTCGGTGGCGGTCACGCCGGAATTGAAGCAACTCATGCCGCATGGAAGATTGGTGTAAAAACCGCCATGCTTACGATGGACTTGAACGCAATTGGTCGAATGTCTTGCAATCCGGCTGTTGGTGGCGTTGCTAAAGGCCAAATCGTTCGCGACATTGATGCTTTGGGCGGCCTCATGGGGCTTTTGACAGACAAGGCTGGCATCCAGTTCCGCATGCTCAACATGAGCAAGGGTCCTGCCGTTTGGGGGCCGCGTGCGCAATGCGATATGAAGTATTACAGCGAAGTCGCTCGTGAAACGATGGAAAGTTTGCAAGGACTCACGCTGATTCAAGGCGAACTAGCTGCCTTCGAGCGCATGAACGATGGACGTTTAGAACTCACGCTCTTGAATGGCGACCGTTACATTACACGCGCGCTCGTTATTACGAGTGGAACGTTCCTCGCCTCCAAGATGTTTACCGGTCTTGAAACAAGCATCGGTGGACGAGTGGGTGAACCGAGTGCAGACAAACTTTCGGAATGCTTGGCGAAAAACGGAATTCGTTTGCGCCGCTTGAAGACTGGCACTCCGAGCCGCCTCGATCCAGATTCGATTGACTTTAACGAATGCGATGTGCAACATGGCGACGATAAGCCGTGGCCGATGAGCGACCGACATTTTGATGGTGCAACTCCCGATAAATTCTGGGGTGACCAAGCCAACAAGTTTATTCGTAATGATTGCGTTTGCTGGATTACGCGCACGAACATCAAGACGCACGATATTTTGCGCAGTGGCTTCAAAGATAGCCCGATGTTTAGCGGCCGTATTCACGGCAAGGGCCCGCGCTACTGCCCGAGTATCGAAGATAAAATCAACCGTTTTGGCGACCGCGACGGGCACCAGCTGTTCCTCGAACCGGAACAGGCTGACATCGGGCGCGTGTATATCAACGGCTTCAGCTCCAGCTTGCCAGCAGACATCCAGTTGGCTGCAATTCATACGATTCCGGGTCTTACCCGCGCTAAGGTTTTGCAAATCGGTTACGCTGTCGAATATGATTCTGTCGATGCTACTCAGCTTTATCCGACGTTCGAATGCAAGAACGTTCCCGGCATCTATTTTGCAGGTCAGGTTTGCGGCACAAGCGGTTACGAAGAAGCCGCCGGTCAGGGTCTTATGGCGGGCATCAACGCTGCTCTCAAGGTCAAGGGCGAGGAACCGTTCATTCTCGGACGTTCCGAAAGTTACCTCGGCGTAATGGTCGATGACCTTGTGAACATTTTGCTCGACGAACCGTACCGCATGTTTACGAGCCGCGCCGAATACCGCTTGTTCCTCCGCAGCGATAACGCCGAGATGCGTCTCAAGGAAAAGGCTCGTAAGATTGGCATGATTAGCGACCGCGACTGGTTTGATTGGGATCGCCGCAAGAACCTCATGGCGGACCTCAAAACGAAATTTGCAGAAACATCCGCAACGCCGGAAGAGGCAAATATCATTCTCGAAGCGGGCGGTCAGGCTCTTGCAACGGAGCGCACCCGCTGGATCAACGTGCTCCGCCGACCGGGCATCGATCCCGAAACGTTCTTCAAGGAGGCTGCTCCGGATGCCCAAATCACGCGCCGCGACCAGTGGTACATGTACGCCGAAGAGCTCTACGCTGGATTCTTTGATCGCCAGGAACGCGAAATTGACGACCAGAAGAAGATGGAAAAGGTCAAACTTTCACCGGATTTGGATTATATGTCGATTTCTGCCATTAGTATCGAGAGCCGCCAGCGCCTGAACGCGCACAAGCCGCTCACGCTTGGGCAAGCAAGCCGCGTTCCGGGCATCCGCCCCGCCGACATCACCGTCCTCGCGCATTGGCTGGAAAATAGGTCGTAGGTTTTAGGTTACAGGTTATAGGGAAATAGTCGCGGCTTCGCCGCCCTTTAAAAATTTGCGTAGCAAATGATTATTTACCCTAACCCCTAAAACCTAATACCTAACCCCTAACCTCTCACTTGCATTTTCCCAATTTTTTACTATTTTTGCGCCCGTCAACTTAAACAATTTTCCAAGAGGTATATTTATGGCAGAAGAAGCAGAAGTCAAATCCACAGAAGAAGTTAAGCCTCAGGAAACAAAATCCCAAGAAAAATCTCAAGCTAAGAAGGCTCCGTCCAAGAAAAAGCGCCCGTTCAACGGTAAGCGCAAGGGCGCTGCTCCTGCTGCAAAGAAGCCGGCTGTCTTTAGTGATTCCCTGGAAGATCGTTTCCCGAACCTCGCTGCAAAGCTCAAGAAGTCCATCGAAGATGGTATCAAGCAGAAGATCAAGGACGCTCAGAACGATCCGAAGGTCAAGGCCGCCTCTAAGAAATTTGCTAAGGATAAGTAATTTTACTTCTCAAAATTTTTTGAAATGCTCCGCAATGCCGCGGGGCATTTTTTTTATAGAATTTTAAAATATCAAAAGCGAGATTTTACTTCAAAATCAAATTGCCAAGAAATCGTATTGATAACAAAAGCGTCGGCCAAGGATGGGGAGGGTGCAGGGAGGGGCCCGTGCGGCCTTCGCAACTCCGAGCTGGGGCCCCGCCCGCATGAAGTACTTTTTTTTGATTAAAATAGAAGCATCCACTCAAGGCAGAATGCCTTATCCTAACTTGCCAAATACCCCTTCAATAGTTAATTTTATGGCGCTTACGGGAGCTCGTAAAACGGGCTGAGAGGAAGTTGAAAACTTCGACCGAACCTGATTTGGATAATGCCAACGTAGGGAGGTTCCATTGAACTCAAATCCAGTCAAAATCAACGGTGAAAACGTCACGGCAGCAGGCATGACCATTGCCGAATATTTGGCGTCCGCAAATTACGATACAAAACGCATCGCCGTTGAGCGCAATTTGGAAATCGTCCCGAAAGCAAAGTATGCTGAAGTCGTTCTTGAAGCGGGCGATGTCGTTGAAGTTGTAAACTTTGTCGGGGGCGGGTGATGACCTGCGATAAAATCCCGAGCAGGGAAGAGTTCAGACGCGCACTCGTACAAAAGCAGGGCGAAGAAATCGTTCAGAAACTAGAACAGGCCACAGTTGCCATCTGTGGTGTAGGTGGACTCGGCTCTAACGTTGCCATCAATCTTGCTCGCGCGGGCATCAAGAAGCTCATTCTCGTGGATTTTGACCGTGTTGACGTGACGAACTTGCAGCGCCAGCAGTACAAGATTTCTCAAGTCGGAACGCCTAAAGCGTTTGCTCTCGTCGAGAACTTGAAAGAAATCGCGCCGTACACAGAACTCGAAGCGTACGATGAAAAAATCACGGAAGAAAACATCGACAAGTTCGTTGCAAATGCCGATGTTGTGTGCGAAGCGTTCGACAATCCCGAAGCGAAAGCGATGCTCGTGAATGCGGTGCTTGAAAAGTATCCGCAAAAATATCTCGTCGCAGCCTCTGGAATGGCGGGCACGGACGATGCGAATTCTATCAAGACGCGCAAAATTTCAAAACATTTTTACCTTTGTGGCGATGGCAAAAGCGACGTGACTCAAGGGCTTGAGCTCCTCGCTCCACGCGTGCAGATTTGCGCAGCGCATGAGGCGCTCACGATTATCCGGATTATTGCCGGTCTAGAAGTTTAACATAAAGGACATGCAAATGAATTCTGACAAACTTGTTATTGGCGGTCATGAATTTGATTCTCGTTTTATTCTCGGTTCTGGAAAGTATTCCCTCAAGCTCATTGAAGCTGCGGTCAAGGATGCGGGCGCTCAAATTGTAACGCTTGCCGTTCGCCGTGCAAACACGAAGGAACACGAAAACATCCTCGACTACATTCCGAAAAACGTCACGCTTTTGCCGAACACATCGGGCGCCCGCAATGCCGAAGAAGCAGTCCGCATCGCAAGACTCTCCCGTGAACTTGGTTGCGGTGACTTTGTGAAAATCGAAATCATGCGCGATACCAAGTACTTGCTCCCGGACAATGCCGAAACGATCAAGGCCACCGAAACACTTGCAAAGGAAGGCTTCGTGGTGATGCCTTACATGTACCCGGATTTGAACGTGGCACGTGACCTCGTGAATGCCGGTGCTGCCGCCGTGATGCCGCTTGCATCGCCGATTGGTTCGAACAAGGGACTTTGCACAAAAGAATTTATTCAAATTTTGATTGACGAAATCGATCTCCCGATTATCGTTGATGCTGGCATCGGTAAACCGTCCGAAGCTTGTGCCGCCATGGAAATGGGCGCTGCCGCTATTATGGCAAACACCGCTCTTGCAACGGCTGGCGATCTCACACAAATGGCAACCGCATTCAAGCTGGCGATTGAAGCAGGCCGCAAGGCTTACCTCGCTGGGCTTGGTCGCGTGCTTTCCCGTGGCGCATCCGCATCTGACCCGCTCACAGGATTCTTGAGGGATTAAGATGGCTGAACGCAAAGACAACAATTACTTTTTTGATTCTGGGAATCTTTCTCCTGCGGCGCTTGAACGCAAGCACAGGATCGAAACGGATCCGTCTGTTCGCACGAACATCATGGAATACCTGCCGGGAATGGAAGTCATCCAGTCCGACATCCGCGACAAGGTTCTCGATGCATTCGAAAACTACGACGCTTCCAAATATACGGCTCGTGATGTGCAATTCGCTTTGCAGCACGACACTTGCTCTATCGAAGATTTCAAGGCTTTGCTTTCACCGGCTGCAGCGCCGTTCCTCGAACAGATGGCCGCCAAGGCAAAGATTGAGACGGGCCGCCATTTCGGCAACAACGTCTATCTCTTTACGCCGCTTTACATCGCGAACTACTGCGAAAACTACTGCGTCTATTGCGGTTTCAACTGCTACAATCACATCAAGCGCATGCAGCTAAACATGGAGCAGATTGAGCACGAGATGAAGGTCATCGCCGACAGCGGCATGGAAGAAGTCTTGTTGCTCACGGGTGAAAGCCGCGCGAAAAGCAGCGTCGAATACATCGGCGAAGCTTGCAAGCTTGCCCGCAAGTATTTCAAGCTCGTTGGCGTCGAAGTTTACCCGGTGAATGTCGATGAATACAAGTATTTGCATGAATGCGGTGTTGATTACGTGACGGTGTTCCAGGAAACATACGACCGCAAGCGTTATGAACAACTTCATTTGCTCGGTCACAAGCGCGTATTCCCTTATCGCTTTGATTCTCAGGAACGTGCCCTTATGGGCGGCATGCGTGGTTGCGGATTCTCGGCGCTTCTCGGGCTTTCGGATTTCCGCCGTGACGCCCTCGCAAGCGCTCTGCACGTTTACTACTTACAAAAGAAGTATCCGCATGCAGAAATGAGCCTCAGCTGCCCGCGTTTACGTCCAATCGTGAATAACGAAAAAATTAGCCCGCTCGACGTTCATGAACGCGAACTTTGCCAGGTGCTTTGCGCTTACCGCATCTTCCTCCCGTTCGTGGGCATCACGGTTTCGAGCCGCGAAAGCAAGGAATTCCGCAACGGTATCGTGAAAATTGCCGCAACGAAAGTTTCTGCTGGCGTTTCAACGGGTATCGGCGACCACGAGAGCAAGTACAGCGGTCACGATGACGGGGAAGGCGGCGACGAACAGTTCGAAATCAACGATGGTCGCAGCATCGACAAAATGTACGCTGACATGAGCGGCGAAGGCATGCAGCCTGTGCTGAACGACTACCTGTACGTATAACGTGCACAGATTTCTCTTGCCATAGAGTACGATTTTTCGATTGAAACTATACAGAAAGCTCCGGATTTGATCCGGAGCTTTTTGTTCTTTAACAACCAATCTATTTCTTTCTCTTTGCACAACCTTTGCGGCCGTAGGTCGAGAAGCAAGTTCCATAATCAGACATGTATGCCGAGTTCCACTCGCCTTCGTTTGGAATAATGAATACTTCTACGGAATAGCCGGGATTATCTACATCAGACCAACGGATACTTAACGTATAACGGGTGTTGTCA
The DNA here is from genome assembly GCF_902779965.1 of Fibrobacter succinogenes. Lineage (NCBI taxonomy): Bacteria > Pseudomonadati > Fibrobacterota > Fibrobacteria > Fibrobacterales > Fibrobacteraceae > Fibrobacter > Fibrobacter succinogenes. The sequence goes on from NZ_CACZDK010000018.1 coordinate 25,009, forward strand.
TTAATTTTTCCAGCATTAAGGGCTTTGCTTTGGAATAGCGTTCTCTTAGGTGCTGTTCTGTAGTATGTGGTGCTGCCTTTTTGCCATGGAATAGAGGTGTACGTTTCGCCTCCATTTTTGTAATTACCAACTCCTTTAAGTCTGTCGGCGATAATATCGGCGACTCCATCGAAGTTAGCTTCTTTCAAGGCTGTATAGAATGTTCCGTCTTCGCCAATCATTTCGCTAATATTGTTGGAATTATTAGCGCTATTATGGCTTCCCTGAACGTTTATGGAAAGCTTACCATGTAACTCGATTACGAATAGTGTTGCGCCTTGTTTTGATGAAAGACCGTTATTCAGTTTTCTCAAAAGTTCTTTTTTCTTATCGGCACTCTGCTTTTGGGTTGGGTCGTAGTGCGACATGGCATCGCTATCCTCAATAAGCGCTAAATTGATTGAGTTTCTGAGGTCATACAGTTTCATCAGGTCGATTTTTTCACGAGCCTTTTCACCGGCACCGAACATCTTCGGCATTGCCACGGTGGAAAGAATACTCATAATAGCGAGGACCACCATAAGCTCCATGAGGGTGATACCCCTCTTTGAATTTACAGTTTTCATAATATCGCTCCGTTTTTAGGATTCTTAATCCTTGTTACATAAAGATATATAACTATATATATTTTGGAAAGATAATTGTGATAAAAATGTAAATTTTGTGCAGTTTTTCACAATTTTTAAACTATAAAATGCTCTATTCCAAAGCAGAGCAATATTTTCTACCTTTAAAACATGAAAAATCTTGATACAACGCTCTATTTTATTACCGATAGTACAAGTGTACCTGAGGATCGTTTTTTGCCAACGGTTGAGGCCGCATGTAAGGGTGGGGCGACCCTCATCCAGCTCCGCGAAAAGAACCGCTCGACACGTGAATACATGGAACTTGCAACTGCAACGCACGAAGTTACGAAATGTTATGGAATCCCGCTGATTATCGATGACCGTGTTGACGTCGCTCTGGCCATCGGGGCCGAAGGTGTGCATGTGGGGCAGACGGACATGCCAGTGGCGGTGGCTCGCCAGCTGATGGGTGCAGATAAAATAATAGGTGCGACGACAAAAACGGTTCCGCAGGCACTTGAAGCTTACGAGCAGGGTGCCGATTATCTGGGCGTGGGCGCGATTTATCCGACGACGACAAAGGTGGTTACGATCCTTACGAGTGTCGATACGCTCAAGGCGATTGTAAAAGCCGTGCCTATCAAGGTGAATGCTATCGGTGGGCTCAATAAGGATAATATCGATGTGCTTAATGGCTCCGGAATTTCAGGCATTTGCGCTGTTTCTGCAATTATGAAGGCCGCAGATCCAGAACGCGCCACAAGAGAATTGAAGCAAGCGTTCTTGAAATTAGTGGTTGGTGGTTAGGATTACAATAGGAACGTTCCTTTTACGATCCTGTTTACTAACCACTTAAAACATCCCTGCTTACTAACCACTTCCTACTTCCTACCGTCTACTTCCGACTTCCTACTTCCAACTTCCTACTATTTACTATCTTTCTCCGCGATGAAAAAGAATTTAAAGAACTCTTTGTCGTTCGTTGTTGATGTGGGAAACTCCCATACAGTTCTTGGAATTTTCAAGGGTGACAAGGTTGTTGACCATTGGAGACTCACGACCCGCAAGGAAACCACTTCGGACGAAGTGATGAATCGCGTAGGCGGTCTCATTCATTTTTCGAAAATCAAGCCGGAATCGGTGACGCATGTTGGGCTTTCGACCGTGGTGCCTTCGCTTGAACGCCCGTGGGTCAAGGCTTTGCAGACGCTCCTCAAGCGCCCTGTGCAAGTGGTGAGTTCTACGAACTGCCTCAATTGCCCGATTGCATACCCGAACCCGAGTACGCTTGGAGCAGACCGTCTTTGCAATATTATTGCGCTCAAGGAACGCGGCTACTCTGATGCAATTGTTATCGATATGGGCACCGCCACGACTTTTGACGTAATGAAGGATGGCGGATTTGCCGGCGGTATCATCATTCCTGGCATTAGCGCTAGCCTCGATGTGCTTACCGAAAAAGCGGCTCGCCTTTTGCCGGTTAGCATTGAATGGCCTAAGCACCTTATTGCAAACAACACTGACGATGCCATTCGCGCAGGCCTCTTGTTCGGATTCATGGCCGAACTCGAAACGCTCGTTGCAAAAATCAAGCAGGAAATGGGTAAGAAGGATGTTCCTGTTTTTGCAACTGGCGGTTGGGGTAGAACCATCGTCGGGCATACAAAAATTATTGATACTTACGATCCATATTTAACGTTGGACGGAGTCCGTCTTGTTGCGCTTCGCGGAGATTCCGCTGCCGAAGTCATCGACAAGGACGCCGAAGAATAATTTATTCGAGAGGGGAGAATGAGGGCATTTTTTGCAGGTCTTGCTTTAGCAACAGCAGTTTTTGCCGAGAGTGGTTTTTCTACAGTCGTCGGTTCCGAGCGAACCCGCAATTTGCGCGGCCTTGAATACGCTCCAATGCTTTTGGAATACCATCGCCAAACGCTGGGCGAGGGGCGCCATTTCTTTACTTACCCGCGCCGCGATACGACATTTCGCAAGAATTTTTACAAGAATCACAAGAATTCGATGGCGTTCTTTGAAAGCGACAGCAATTCTTCCCATAAATTCGCTATTGCTGTATCTCCGATACTTGGTATAGAATATAAATCCTCAACCGTGATTGGCGATACGATTTGGCCTGCGATTGATGGCGGGCTTTATGTTCGCGGCTATGCGGATTCCCTCGATTTTGATCTTGATGCGCGAATTTATTCTGAGGGTCATTCAGCAAAAAAGCCCAAGAGTTACGACTACGAAGTTTTCGACGTGCAGTCCAAGGATCGAGGCGATGGGGGAATTGATTATGTGAGCTTTGCCCGTTACCGCGCACACCTTGCTTTAAACTACGCGTGGGCGCGCCTCCAGCTTGCTCGCGATGTTTTGCACTGGGGCCCAGGCTACTACAACAATCTTTCGCTGAACCAGTTTGCGCTTCCGTACAACATGCTTTCGCTAGACCTGACGTTTGGCCCTTTGCGAATCTATAGTGTATATGCTGACCTTCGCGTAAATTCTTGGAGCTACAGCAAAGATAATTTGAACGAACGCAATTTTTACGCGCATCGCTATGAAGTCGCTCTTAAGCATGTGACTTTCGGAATCTCGGAATTGCAAGTCCTTTATAACGAAAATAAACCTTGGCTTTTTGTGCCAATCGCTCCGCTTTTTATTGAAAAGGGGAATTATACGGAACGAGTCAACAATGGTGCCGTGGCCTTTGATTTTAACGTGCAACTGTTTAAAATGGCGCGCGTCTATGGTGAATTCTTTTTAGATGATATGGAATCGCCGTATGCGGTTTACGAAAATCGTTACAGCAACAACCGTTGGGCCGCGATGTTTGGCTTCCAAGTCGCTCACGATATGGAAGTAAAAGGCAAAGTGCTTCAACTCGGAACTATAGCCGAAATAGCCCGCGTAGAACCGTTTACGTATTGCCATTACGATACAGCCCAGGCGCAAATAGCACACTTGGGGCACCCTCTAGGAAACCCGAACGGTCCGAATTCTCTTGCTATCGACTGGACCGTTTATAGCCGGCTTTTATGGAGTCCCTGGACCGATATTTTCTTGGGAATCCATAACAAATGGCTTTGGAAAGGCAAGGATTACGGGAGCGACATAGACGACCCTTACAAGACGGTTCGAAAAAAATTTATCGAAAAAGCCCCGTTGCAATACACTATTTCGCCCTCGCTTAGCTATAACGGGCAATATGCTTCTTTTGAATTAGAGCTGATTTTTGGAAAAAATAGTGTTTTTTTTGTTAACACTACCTTCCATTGGTAGCATATTGTAACTATATTGTAAATTACAGAATGCTTATTGTAAGCTTTTCTGAGTAAAAAAATAGGTGTTTAAACATGTCTAAAGTGATGGGACTGTTCGCAAATTTTAGGATTCGTAAACGAGTTTTGGCATTTGCTGATGCATTTATCGTTGTTGTTGCGGGGTTGTTCGCGAACTTTCCGCTACCTCTATATGCAACGGCAATTGACCGAGCCGACCAGTTTGCGATTTTCTTTTTGAGCATCATCATGTGCTTTAGCGCGTTACAGTTCTTTGGCTCATATAACAAGCTTTGGCGCTACCTCAACCGTTATGATTTTTTGAGCTGTGTAAAAGGAATTTTTTCGGGTCTTATCGTTACGCACTTTTTCTTCTATTTGGTACGTGGAACATTGCATTGGGAGTTTGCCCTTGTGCAAGCGTGCATTGCTAGCTTTGGGGCATGCCTCTTCCGCTATATGTTCCGCAATACATTTATTTCTCTTGTAGAATTGGGCCACCGCGACGCATTAAAGAAACGCACCATGATTATCGGAGCGGGGAAGGCAACCGCGCTCTTGCTTAACGAAATTAAGAATAGTTCGTTGGATGCCGAAAAGGGACTTGCAACATCGGTTGCCGCAAGGATCAACCCCGTTTGCCTCATTGATGATGACCGTGAAAAAATCGGAAAACCGTTTGAGGGTGTATTGGTGGCAGGTTCTACAAACGATATCCCGAAAATTGCCAAGCACGAAAAAATAGAACAAATTATATTCTCAATCCCGAGTTGTCCGCCCAAAGACCGCCAGACGATCATGGATGCGTGCGGTAAGACTGGACTTCCGGTGAAGGTTATTCCTTTTGTCGGATCCCTTTTAGATACCTCTCAAATCGGAGACGGTGCGACTAGTTACGCTACTCAAATTCGAGACATTAAGGTTGAAGACCTGCTTGGCCGTGAACCAATCAAGTTCGACAATAAAGATATTCGAGCCTACATTGAGAATAAAGTATGTATGGTAACCGGCGGTGGTGGTAGTATCGGTAGTGAACTAGTTCGGCAAATAGCGAAATACAACCCTAAGCAAATTATCATTGTCGATATTTACGAAAACAACGCTTACGATATTCAGCAAGAACTTGTAATGGAATACGGAAACTCATTGAACCTAGTGACGCTTATCGCTAGTGTCCGTGACTATTTCCGCATGAACAAGATCTACAAGACTTATCATCCAGATGTGGTGTTCCACGCAGCGGCGCACAAGCATGTGCCACTTATGGAAAACAACCCGATGGAAGCGATAAAAAATAACGTTGTCGGAACGTTCAACGTAGCGACCCTTGCCATGTTCAATAACGTCAAGAAGTTCGTGATGATCAGCACGGATAAGGCGGTGAACCCGACAAATGTCATGGGAGCATCCAAGCGTTGTTGCGAAATGATTGTGCGCTTCATGTCCATGTGCAAAGATAGCAGTACAGAATTTGTCGTCACGCGTTTTGGCAATGTCCTGGGTTCTAACGGCAGCGTGATTCCTCTGTTTAAGCGTCAAATTGAACAAGGCAAGCCGGTTACCGTTACGCATCCCGAAATTATCCGCTACTTCATGACAATTCCAGAAGCCGTTAGCCTTGTGCTCGAAGCGGCAAGTATTGCGCATGGCGGCGAAATTTTTGTGCTAGACATGGGCATGCCAGTGAAAATCGTAACGCTTGCCGAAAACTTGATCCGTATGTACGGCAAGGTGCCTTATAAGGACGTGCCCATCAAGTTCACGGGACTGCGCCCTGGCGAAAAAATCAAGGAAGAACTTTTGATGAACGAAGAAGGCTTGAAAAAGACAAAGAACAAGCTGATCTTTATCGGAAAGCAAATCGATATCGATACATCCAAGTTTATTAACGAGCTGTGGAAACTCAAGTGCGCCGCATCCGAAAATAATGATGAAGTCGCCATTCGTGCATTACACGCTATTGTTCCTTCGTTCACAACTCCAGAAAAATTCAATAAAACCGTTCTGGAAAAATCGGAATCAAAGAAGGCCTGGGGATTCAAAAAGAAATCGCCAACGCTCAAAGTTGTACCTGATGAAACCCTCGTTGACGATATACCGTGCATGGTACCCAATAGCCATGTGGAATATGTTCCGTTGGTACATTAATAAAATGCCTTCTGAAAATAATTTAAACGTAATATTCTATCAAAAAAGAATTAATTTTATAACATGGTAGAAAAAGAAGAACAAAAGGTTATAAATCAAACCGCTATTCAAATCCCCCAGAATGTAAATACCATTACATTGCTTGAGGCTTTGCAAATTCTTTGGAATAAAAAATTTATTTTGCTGTTGTTCCTTGTAGTCGGTGCTGCTGTTGGCTTTACTATTGCCAATTGGTTACGCCCGCAGTACACAAGCGACATCTTATTGCAAATCGATGTCAAGGGTGGCAAGGCCGGAAAGGCGATGGGTGAGATGGGTGCCCTCTTGGATGTGGCAAGCCCCGCCGATGCCGAAATTGAACTCCTCAAGAGCCGCATGGTATTGAGCTATGTTGTAGAAACGGAACACCTTTGCTTTAATGCCGTTCCTGTAGGAATTGGCGACCGCTTTAGGCATAAAGAAGGTCGCATGGACCTCGATTCCCTTTATATTCCAGAAATGGCGCGCTCCGAAAAATGGATGGCGAAAGCTACGGGATATGAAACTTATGATGTCATTGCTCCCGATGGTCGCGTTTTGTTGCAGGGCAAAGTGGGGGAGATGTTTAGGGCTCCGTATGGTGGTGATACCCTCAATATCCATGTTTCCCAAATGCTAACAGAACCGGATCAGTTGTTTAGACTTTCTCAGTCGGATGACTTGGCGGCAATATTAGCTTTGAAAAACGGACTTAAAGTTACAGAAAAAGGCAAGCAGACTGGAATTATCGAAGCGAGTTACAATCATCGCTATCCCGATAGGGCGGCTTCAATCATGAATACAATTGCAAAGACTTACTTGCGCCAGAATGTTGAAATGCGCAGTGCCGAAGCCGCCAAGACTCTTGAATTCTTGGAAAAGCAGTTGCCCGCAGTGAAGAAAAAACTGGATAGCACAGAGAAAATCTTGGCCGATTACCGCTATAGCATTGGATCTGTGGACATGACCGGTGAAACGCAGGCTCACTTGGAAAAAGAACGCGAATTGCAAAAGCAGTTGCTGGACTTGGAACAGCAGCGTCAGGCCGCCATGCGCTTGTTTAAGGAAGAACACCCGAATGTCCAAACAATTGTCAAGCAGCAAAATAGACTTAGGTTCGAAATATCCAAGCTCAAGAAGAATGCAGAAAAAATGCCCTTGACGCAACAGGAAGTTTTGCGCCTGAAAGAAGACGTTGCCGTGAACAACGAAGTTTACACGGAAATGCTGAACAAAGTCCAGCAATTGCGGGTCGTCCGCGCCGGCGAAGTCGGAAACGTGCGTATCGTCGATATGGCTCGAATCAACCGTTTACCGAGCAAACCGAAAAAAATGAACATCATCATTTGCTCTACGGCCGCTTCGTTTATGCTTGGGGTTTTGCTTGTATTCTTTATGCGAATGATGCGTAACGGAGTTCGTAGCGTCTCTGAAATTGAACGCGAAACGAATACCAGTGTGATAGCAAGAGTTCCCGAAAATGGCGACAAGAACGTGATGCACAAGTACACGAAAAACCGAAAACCGTTTGTTGTACAATATCCGGATAATACGGTTAGTGAGTCCATCCGTTCTATCCTCACCGCGATTGATTTTTCGTACATCATGAACAAGGAGCATCAAGTTATCATGGTGGCGGGGATTATTCCGAATGCGGGCAAGAGCTTTATTTCGACAAACCTTGCTGCAGCGTATGCGCTTGTTGGCAAGAAAGTCCTTTACATCGATGCCGATATGCGTAAGGGATCATGCCGTTTTTCAAAAATTGGCTTGACCGATGTCTTGATGGGCAAGAAGACTTTTGAAGAAGCCGTTTATAGGGGGGTCGAAGTCGATGGACTTGATGTTCTCGAAGCCGGAAAATTCAAGATGGTTGCCTTTGAACTATTGCGAGGCGATAAACTCCAGAAACTTCTGGATGAACTCCGCCCGAAATACGACTTGATCATTATTGATACCCCGCCGACCGGCCTTGTTGCCGATGCCTACATGATTTACCCGCTAGTCGATTTGGCGCTTGTTGTTCTGTATTACGGTCTCCATTCCATGGATGCCATTAAGGAATCGTTGCAGAACCTAGATCGCTATGGCGATAAGCCGAAGGCTTTTGTACTGAACCATTGCGATAGTCATGATAGTCACTATGGTTATTATGGGTACTACGGATACTATGGTGAAAAGTCTAAGAAATAGGAACTAATTTTTTTCTGATGTACAAGCATTTCTTCAAGCGTTTTATCGATATTGTTCTTTCGGGCTTTGGCATTCTGGTGCTTGCTTTCCCGATGCTCGTCATTGCTATTGCCATCAAGCTCGATAGCAAGGGCCCCGTGCTGTTCAAGCAGAAACGCGTTGGCCTGCACAAGACGCATTTTTACATCTACAAGTTCCGTACCATGCGCACCGACACGCCCAAGGACGCCCCGACGCACGAACTGAGCGACCCCAAGAAGTGGATTACTAAGGTGGGCGGCTTCCTCCGCAAGACCAGCCTCGATGAACTCCCGCAGATGTTCAACATATTTGAAGGTACCATGAGCATTATCGGCCCGCGTCCGGCATTGTGGAACCAGTACGACCTGATTGAAGAACGCGATAAGTACGGCGCGAACGACGTGCCCGTGGGCCTGACCGGCTGGGCGCAGATTAACGGCCGCGACGAACTCGAAATTCCCGTGAAGGCGGCCTTTGACGGCGAATACGTAAAGCGCCAAAGCTTCTTGTTTGATTGTAAATGCTTCTTTGGCACATTCATTAGCGTGCTTAAGAGCGATGGCGTCGTGGAAGGCGGCACCGGCGAAATGCACCGCGAACAGCGTAAATCGCAATTGGGAGGCCTGTAATGTTGGCCAATCTATTGCTTAAATCCAAGCATTTCTTTGGAATATCCGGAAGCTTTGACTGCATCGTCTATAGTAATTTTTCCTGCATCAATCAAAGCCCCAAGAAGTTTGATATTGGCTTTGACAACAGCGCTTGCCAATCGCGTTTGGTATTCTTCGTCACGTTTCATAGCGTTACCCTGCCTTGCCAAAAGTTTGTTGTCTGCTTTGTCCACCCGAATTCGTTCAAGAGCGTCTCTGATGATTCTATTACCAAAGTCGGGAACTATGTTGTCCGTGCCCGCATGATTCATCAAGTAAAGCCAAGCGTCCAAATGGGAATGCACTTCTTTTTCGGACTTCCTGAAGTTTGGCAGGCTAATCATAATATACTTATTTTTGCTGAAAATTGGAATGATGCTACCGTTTTTTACGGAGTTGCGACTGAAAATACTCCATTCGTCGACATATTCATCTCCGATTCCAGGCAGTTCAAAATCGCATATCCAAATAGAAATGGTTTCCGGGAGTTCGTAACGTCTTGTTTCACGTTCAGCTTCGAGCAAAGCCTTAAACGTTTCAGAATTATCCAATTCAATTTTGCCTTTGATTACCAGCGCTGCATTGTAGAGTACAGTGCGATCAATAAAAAATTCATGCTTCCACTTTTGCATTTCGATATTCAAGAAACGTCCGGAATTGGTGGTAATAAAAACGTCGAAAAGTTCTTTGAATGCGGGATCGTATTTGGGATCGAGATAAGTTTTTCCTTGAAACTTTTTGGTCATAAAAATACCTTCATCAGTTTTTTCGCCCGCAAATCTACAACAAAAAATTTGAGAAAAGTAAAACCTTGCAAATTTTGCAAACAAACGTTAGCAAATAACATCATTTTGCAAACTGTTGTTGATACGTATGCGGAGGTCGCATGATCCGCATCCTCATCACAGGCGCGAACAGCTATATCGGCACTTCCTTTGCGAATTACCTCGCTCAACCCGAATTTGCGGGCAAGTACCAGGTGGATACCCTCGACATGATTGGTGACGCTTGGCGCAGTTTTGATTTTAGCCCATACGATACCGTTTACCATGTGGCGGGAATCGCCCATAGCGACAACGGCAAGATTAGCGATGAACGCGCAAAACTCTACTACGCGGTAAACACCGACTTGACCGTAGAATGCGCCAAGAAGGCGAAAGACGCCGGCGTAAAGCAGTTCATATTTATGAGCAGTGCCATCGTGTACGGCGACAGCGCCCCCATTGGCAAGGAAAAGCTGATTACTCGCGACACCCCCGTGAACCCTGCCAACTGCTACGGCGACAGCAAGGTGCAGGCCGAAAACGGCATCCGCCCGCTGGACTGCGACACCTTCAAAGTGGTAATCCTCCGCCCGCCCATGATATTCGGCAAGAACAGCAAGGGCAACTACCCGCTGCTCAGCAAGCTGGCCCGCAAACTCCCCGTGTTCCCGAAGGTCGAGAACAAGCGCAGCATGCTCTACATCGGGAACCTGGTGGAATTCGTGCGCCTGATGATTGAAAACGGCGAACACGGCACCTTCTGGCCGCAGAACCCGCAGTACAGCAACACCAGCGAGGTCATCTCGCTCATTGCCAACGCTCACAACAAGCGTTGTATGCTTATCCCCGGATTTGGCTGGGCGCTGAAACTATTGAGCCACGCCACCGGCCTCGTGAACAAGGCGTTTGGCAACTTGGCCTACGACCAATCCATGAGCGTGTATAAGGAACCTTATCAGAAATTCAGCCTACAAGAGGCTATTGAAAGGACGGAGACGTAACCTACATGTCCCGCATTCTTGTCATAAGCCAATACTTTTATCCGGAGCAGTTCCGGATTAATGACATGTGTCAAGAATGGGTTAAACGTGGTCACAAAGTCACCGTCGTTACAGGAATCCCCAACTACCCGCAAGGTGAATTTTACAAAGGCTACGGCTGGTTCAAGAATCGTCACGAGACATGGAATGGTGTAGAAATTATCCGTTTACCGCTTATCGCTCGCGGGCAAGGTTCCATTCGACTCGCGCTCAATTACTTGAGTTTCGTGGTGAGCGGGTTCTTTTGGTCGCATTTTACGGGACTCAAGGCAGATTACGTGTTTACCTTTGAAGTTTCTCCCATGACCCAGGCCTTGCTTGGAGTGTGGTTTGCTAAGCGCCGTAAAGTTCCGAATTACCTGTACGTGCAAGACCTTTGGCCTGAAAATGTTGAAATCGTGACCGGAATCCACAGTAAGGCGGTGCTCGGCCCTATCAGTCGCATGGTCAACTACATTTACAAGCGTTGCGATGCGATTTTCGCCACAAGCCCGAGTTTTGTAATCGACATCCAAAAACATTGTCCCGGTCAGGAACAGAAAGTCCACTACCTCCCGCAATACGCCGAAGACTTCTACAAACCAGCCACCACTCGTCATCCTGAGGAGTGTAACGACGAAGGATCCAGTAAAGTTTTCAAAATCGCTTTCACCGGTAACATCGGCAAAGCGCAGGGCCTCGAAATCCTCCCGAAAACGGCATCCCTCCTTAAAGGCAAGGCTAATGTGAACTTCACCATCGTGGGTGATGGCCGTAACAAGGCGGAACTTATCAAGCAGATTGAACAGAATGATGTTGGCGACATGTTTACCATGGTCGACCGCCAACCCGCCGAAAAAATCCCAGCGATACTTGCCAAATGCGATGCCGCGTTTATCTCGTTCATGGATACGCCTCTGTTTGCAAAAACTATTCCTGCAAAGCTACAATCTTACATGGCTTGTGGAATGCCCATTGTGGCAAGCGCCTGCGGAGAGACTGAGCGCATTGTGTGCGAGGCAAATTGTGGTGTGTGTGCGCCCATTGGCGATGCAGAAGCTTTGGCGCAAGCTATTCTCGGTTTAATCAATAACCCAGCTCTACCTCAAATGGGTAAAAATGCTGTTGAATATTCCAAGGTCCATTTCAGCAAGGCAAAACTGATGGACGAATTGGAAGAATATTTTGGTGTAACGAGGTAATGAATGGGTGAAATAAGAAAATATCAACGATGCACCCAGTGCGTAATGGATACGACTGATTCCAAGATCGTATTCGATGAAAATGGCGTTTGCGATCATTGCCGGAATTTCGAGAAAAACATCAAGCCATTTTGGAAACCGCAAGAAAATCATTTTGACGAACTAGAAAAAATCGCCGCCCAAATTCGCAAAGCTGGCGAAGGTCATGACTATGATTGCATTTTGGGGCTTTCCGGTGGCGCAGACAGTTCTTACCTCGCATACGTCGCCAAAGAGATAATGCATTTAAGGCCTTTGGTGTTCGTTGTCGATACCGGCTGGAACTTAAATGTTGCAGTTGAAAATATCGAAAAGATTGTTAAGGGTCTGAACCTCGACATGTATACTGAGGTGGTCAATTGGAAAGAAATGGCTGACTTGCAACTTTCTTTCTTCAAGGCTTCTATTTCATCTTGTGATCATCCGCAGGACCATGCTATTTTTGCTGCCCTGTACAATTATGCCGTAAAGCACAAGATAAAATACGTTTTGACAGGTTCCAACAGTGCAACGGAATTCATTCGTCCACCTGTAGAATGGATTTATATGAATGATTCCGTTATGCTTAAGGATATCCATAAGCGATTTGGCAAAGTTCCCCTGAAAACATATCCATTATGTGGAATGTTGAAATATCGAATTCTTTATCGTTATTTCTACGGCATGAAGCGCGTGTTCCCGTTGGATTATGTCGTTTACGACAAAGAAAAGGCTATGGAGCTTTTGCACGAAAAATACGGATGGACTAAGTATGAGAACAAACATTACGAAAATGTGTTCACCCGTTTCTTTGAAGGGTACTATCTTCCGCATAAATTTGGCTTTGATACAAGAAAGAATGTTTGCTCCACGCAAATTTTAACAGGGACAATGACCAGGGACGAGGCGTTGCGCGTTTTAGAAAAACCGCCTTACGACCCGGAACAGATGGAACTTGACAAAGAATATGTTGCAAAGAAAATGGGCATAACGGCAGCTGAATTCGACAAGATTATAGCTCAACCAAACAAGACTCCGGCTGACTACAAGAACCAAATGTGGATTATAAAGTTGGGTGTTTTTTTGTCTAAACTTTTGGGCTCTGAAAACAGGAATTTGAGGGTCTAAGGATGATTGCTATACTCAACTATGGTCTTGGAAACCTTGGCTCCATCGCCAACATGCTCAAGGTTATTGGTGAAAAATCAAAAATAACCAGCAGTAATGATGAAATCAATGCGGCTGATGGACTGATCCTTCCTGGAGTTGGAGCGTTCGATGCAGGAATGCAAAAACTCAATGAAACGGGGCTTGCCCAAGTTGTTAAAGATTTTGCGGCAACGGGCCGCCCAATTTTGGGCATTTGCCTTGGCATGCAACTATTAGGCAAAAAAAGCGAAGAAGGGACACTCCCTGGGCTTGGCCTAATTCCGTTTGAATGCGTACGGTTCAATTTCGCTAGTGACTCGGAACTTAAGATTCCGCACATGGGTTGGGATATCGTTGATTTCAAGCAACACCACTCGTTGCTCAACAATCTGCAGGGTACACAAAGATATTACTTTATCCATTCTTTCCACGCCGTATGTGACCATGCCGAAAATGTATTGATGACATGCGATTATGGCTATGAATTTGCGGCGTCTGTCGTCAATGGTAATGTAATCGGGGTTCAGTTTCATCCAGAAAAAAGCCATGATTTTGGACTTGCTCTTTTTAGAAACTTTGTCGATATGTGCAGGAGGAATTAACTGTGTTTACAAGACCTAGAATTATCCCCACTTTGCTCATTGACGACAGAGACTTGATAAAGACTGTCCAGTTTGGGAAGCGAACATACCTTGGTGATCCGGTGAATGCCGTAAAGATATTCAATCGCAAGGGAATTGATGAACTCTCAATTTTGGATATTGGAGCAACAAAGAATGGCCGGGAGCCCGACTACGAACTTCTGAAGGATATCGCTAGTGAAGCGTTTATGCCACTCAGCTACGGCGGTGGCATTCAGACTGTAGAACAAATCCGTAATTTGCTCGCGATTGGTTACGAAAAGGTTGTTATCAACACAGGACTAATCCGTAATCCGGAACTTGTCCGACTGGCTGCAATTCAGTTTGGTTGCCAAAGCATAGTAGCATCTGTCGATGCCAAGAAAGTAGATGGTGCATACAAGTGCTTTATTGCTGATGGATCTGAAAAAGTTGATATGGAACCAGTTGCCTTGGCGAAACGCGCCGAAGAACTTGGTGCTGGAGAAATCATCATCAACTCAATCGATAATGACGGAATGATGGCTGGTTATGATATAAACCTTGTGCAAAGCATCGCTAGTGCGGTCAAGGTCCCAGTAATTGCCATTGGTGGTGCTGGTGGAATAAGTGATTTGCAAAAGGTTCTGCACCAAGGACATGCCCATGCAGCAGCTGGCGGAAGTATGTTCGTCTATTATGGCAAATTAAAAGCTGTGCTGATAACAGCACCTAGTGAAAAAGAATTGACAGATGCAGGCATCTATAAAAATTGAAGGAGCCATGGTTGACGATGAATTACCCCGTAATTAAATCAAAGTCTGAAAGACCTTATCAAATTTGCAAGTGCTGTGTTATGGACACCAGCGACGAGGACATTGTTTTCGATGAAAACGGCATCTGCATGCGTTGCAAGGAATACAAGGAACGCATCGAACCAGAATGGAATCACGGCAAAGGTCATGAAAAACAACTTCAGAATTTAATCCAGGCAATCAAGGATAGTGGTAAGGGCAAGGAATACGACTGTATCCTTGGTCTTTCGGGTGGACTCGACAGCTCTTATATGCTGCACCTTGCCGTTAAAGAATGGGGACTGCGTCCGTTCGTATTCCACATCGATGCTGGCTGGAACCTTCCCGTTGCCGAAGAGAATATCAAGCGACTTACTGACAAACTTGGCGTCAAGCTCCATGTCGATAAGATGGACTGGAACGAAATGCGCGAAATGCAACTCGCTTGGTTCCGTACGGGCCTCGAAATGCTCGATGCTCCGCAAGACCATGCATTTATTTCGCTGATTGACAAATATTCGCAGAAACTTGGTGTCAAGTACATTCTGAACGGTTACAACATCTGTACCGAAATTGTTGCTGATCCGGCTTCCTGGGAAAAGGGGGCGGGTCCCACTGGTGATGGTACTTACATCAGAGATGTCATCAAGAAATACTGCAAGATTCCTATAAAGAACTATACCTTCACAAGTGGGTTTAAGCACAAGTTTGTACTTCCGTATTTGAAGGGTGTAAAAACCATCAAGCCGCTGAACCTTGTGGAATTCACCAAGGAATCGATGATAAAGACCCTTTCTGACGAATACGGCTATGTGCCGTATGGCCAGAAACATTTTGAAGATCTGATTACCAAATTTTTGGAAGGATGGTGGCAACCGACCCGATTCGGCCACGATATCAGAAGGGCGCAGCTGAGCAGCCTTGTTGTTACGGGACAATTGGATAGACTCAAGGCTTTGGAAATTTTAGAACAGCCACCTTTGAGCGAAGCTGAAAGCAAGGAACTTTTCAAGGAAGTCGCAAGGCGACTCGAAATTAGCGAAGATGAACTCACCAAGTTCCATGAAATGCCTGCATGTACCGAAAAATTTAAAAGCCAGGAAAGACTCTACAATTTTGGAATAAGGCTGTACGAATTACTTGGGCTGGAAAAGAGAATCAGGAAATAATCGAATTCGCAATTGAGCATAAGATGGAAAACTATATAATTCTACCCAAAACAGCAGACCAAACGCTATTGGCTAAATACTACTCGTTAGCCGATGTGTTTACCATTTGCTCTAAGCGCGAAAATTTCCCGACAACTTGCGTTGAGGCTCAATGTTGTGGAACGCCTGTGGTTGGTTTTGATACTGGTGGAACAAAAGAAACATCTATCGAATCTCAGGATGATTTTGTACGCTACGGCGATATTGACGCCCTTGCAGAAAAAACGATGTGTAAATTATGCGGTAATTCAAAAGATATTGCTGAAAAAGCCCAAAAGGAATATTCCAAGGAAACCATGTCCAAACGGTACATGGAAACATACGACCGTGGAGGCCGAAAAAAAAGAGTCTTGCTGATTGATGTCAACTGCAAGGGGTCGTCTACAGGGAAGATTGTTTACGATTTGTACACAAACTTGCGAGCTGATGGACGATCCGCTGCGATTTGCTATGGTCGTGGAAAAAACATTGAAGAAGAAAACATATACAAATTTGGTCTGGATTGGGAAACGAATATTCATGCGGGGCTTTCTCGTATTACGGGGTACAACGGATATTTCTCGTATTTTTCGACCCGAAGGCTAATAGACTATATCGAACAATTCAAGCCCGACTTAATTCACATTCATGAGCTTCATGCTTATTTTGTAAACATCAAACCGCTTATCGAATATATCAAGTCTAGAAATATTCCTGTAGTATGGACATTCCATTGTGAATACATGTATACAGGCAAATGTGGACATGCGTATGAATGTAGAAATTACCAAAATAAATGCGGCAACTGCCCCGCTGTAAAAGATTATCCCAAGAGCTTGTGGCTTGATAAGACCAGGCAAATGCTTGAAATGAAAAAGAATTTGCTCGGTGATTGGAACTTTACGATTATCACCCCGTCGCAGTGGTTAGCAGACAGGGTAAAGACATCTTTTTTGAAAGATAAAAAAATTAATGTCATTCACAATGGGATTGATACAAGAGTATTTCATCCTGTTGACGCAAATGAATTGAGAAAGGAACTAAAAATTTCCGAAGATTGTAAGGTTGTTCTTGCAGTCGCCCCAAACATCATGTCGGAGAGTAAAGGCGGAAAGTGGATATTACAACTTGCTGAAAAAATGAAAATCGAAAATGTCTTCTTTGTACTCGTGGGGAAACTGTAATATGGATATTTTGTTTTTTTCCAACATTCCTTCTCCATATTCTATAGCTTATATAAACGAGTTGGGAAAATTAGCAAATGTTATTGCTGTATACGAAAAACAATCTTTTAAACATCGAGATTCGAGCTGGAAGTCTTTTTCAGCTCCAAATGTGAAAAAAATAGTTATAATGAAGGGACTGCCTCTGGGCAGAATATATAAAATATCTTTTGAACCTATTTTTCAAATTTGGAAACATAGGAATTCAAGGATAATTATCGCAAATCCTTTAACTCCTTGTGGAATTCTATCCATTTTTTTCTGCAAGTTGTTGCGAATCCCCTTTATCATTCAAAGCGAAGGTGGGCTTGCAAAAAACGGCAAAGGTCTAAAGGAACATTTCAAGAAAATAGTGATGCGAGGAGCCTCCTTGTATCTAAGTGGAATGAATCCGAAACATGATTACTTTTTAGCATATGGGGCAACTACAGAAAAAATAAAACAGTATCCGTTTTCTTCGTTATATAAAAAGGATTTTCCTAACAGATTATTAAATCAAAAAGAAAAATGCATTTTACGAACCGAATTAGGAATAGAAGAAAAAAATGTTGTTCTTTTCGTTGGACAATTTATTTATAGAAAAGGTGTTGATGTTTTGTTGAATGCGTTGTCCATAACTCATTCCGAAGTTGGTCTATATTTGATTGGCGGAAAAGAAACTCAAGAATATCGTGATATTATTGACCAATTTGGCTTGAAAAACATTCATTTTATGGAATATATTGAATTAAACTCTTTGAAAAAATATTATAGGGCTGCAGATTTTTTCGTTTTGCCAACGAGAGAAGACACTTGGGGACTAGTAATAAATGAAGCCATGACTTATGGTTTGCCTATTATTACGACAGATAAATGTGTTGCTGGTCTTGAATTAATCGATGATGGAATAAATGGTTTTTTGGTTCCTGCCGAAAATACAAATGCTCTTGTAGAAAAAATCGATTTACTTCTTGACAATCCAAATTTATGTAACAAGATGGCTTTGAATAATTTTGAAAAAATAAAAGATTATAGCTATGAAAATATGGCACATGTAATATACAATTATTTGAACAATTTTAATACATAGGGTGTTGACACATTGATTTTCATCTTTAAGAAGGTTTTCTATAATGAAATTTGTTATTTTTGCAGACAGATCGTATAATTACATAAAACCTCTTGCAAATGGATTGCAAAAAACTTTGATAGAAATGGGGCACTCTTCTGAAATTCTATATAATGGAATTTATTGGTTGAGTGATTTAAATCTTTTTAAAGTTGTTATAGCTGACATATATAGGATTTATTTAAATATAAAACATAAACAAAAAGATTTATTCATTTATCGATTCTTTGGTTTGTTTTTTTTCTTAACAGCCAAAAGACGAAAGCTTTTAAAAGAATGTGATTGCATTATCATTGTGAATAATTGCCCAAGTGCATTTTTAAAAAACAAAAGGATTGATTGGCTAAGAGAGAAATTTAACAAGCCTATTGTCAATTACGATTTTCATTATTTACCGAATCAAGGTTGGTGGAAATACATGAATGAGGGTTATAGGGGCTTAGAACAGTATGATTGGTATCTTCCTGTAGGTTTGGTGACTGAATTTGCTATTCCGAAAGGAATTCCTAAAATTTATACCTGTATAGGCATGGATGTAAATAGCAAAGATTTATATCCTGAACAAGATGATTTTATCGTACTTCTTGATTTTCCTCGTCCAGGGCATGAAATAAAACGTTCTGAAGAGAAAAAAACATTAGAAGAACTTGGTGTAAAATTCATCGAATTACACGGCCGTTATACAACAAAACAAATTCGAGCAATTTATAGAAAAGCTTCTGTATATTTAGTGAGCTGTAGAGAAAGCTTTGGTTTGCCAATTGTTGAATTACAGTTGTGTGGTGCAAAAATATTTACGCCTTATTTAGAATGGGTCCCCGCTCATTATTTAAATAAATCTATAAATAAAAAATCGGCTGGATTATTAGGTGAAAATTTTGTCGTTTACGAAAACAAAGATGGGTTAAAGAAAGCTCTGCAAAAAGCCAAAATTGAATTTAACGCCTCAAAGAATGTAGAGAAGTTTAAAGAGGATTACCCTTTTTATAACCAAATTTCTAATAAAATGTTAGAAACATTTGTATTGAAATTAAAAGAAGGTGCAATAACGAGTCAATCTCATGAAGAGTACAAAAAATATAACGGTTTCATTTCTAAAGACGATGATTATAAACAATCTGACCGAATATGATTTATATTAATTATATTGTCCCTTTTTTACTCTGTTTTCCGATGATAAGCCGTTGGATTTTTCCTTCTGCTATTGAAACGTTATTTGTTATAGATTTTAAATTTTATAATCTATATTTACCAGATTTAACTTTACTTTTATATCTTTATTTTCAAAGAAGAATTTGCCTAGTTAGAAAGGGACTTTGGCAAATTACTTTTGAAAAAAAACTTAAACTTATTGCTTTTTTATTGATTGGCTATACTTTTATTATAGGCGTAGCCTATAATAATTCTGAGATACTTTTACCTTTGACGAGTGATTTTTCGTGGCTTTGGGTGACAATCATATTTGTATTTTATCCGCTTTCAAAAGAGCAGATGGAAAATTCTAAATATATTGTGATTCCAACATTAATTATTTTATGCGTTGAAACGATACTGTATTCTTTTGGAATTCTCAATTATACATCGTCAACAGGAAATGAAATTGAACATCAAGAGATTGCTAATATATTTAGAATTTCAACAACAATAGGATCTGCAACTGGGACGGCATTTATTTTGATGATTCTTGGCTTTATATGTACTTCGAAATATAAAATATCAATAATGCTTAAAATATTTCTTTATATGGTTACTTCAATTTCTATGTTACTTACAATTAGCAGAGCTTCCATTTTTACATGGAGTATCTATTTGTTTACGGTTTGTTTGGTGTTCTATTTTTCAAAAGGAATAACAGTAAAAAAAATTTTCTTTATTTTCCTTATATTTGGTGCGTTTGTTGGTTCTTATCATCTAGGATTCTTTAATCCTTTAATAGAAAGGAACGTTCAATTATCATATGATGCAAATGTTATGACTAATAGAGACCGTTTATTTGAAAAAGCTTTAAATGTTGTTCAAGAATCTCACTATATGGGTGTTGGATTGGGACAGGTTTTCCCAAATAAAGATATTGCGAATTGCATTAACTCTGTTTATAAAACGGCGCCGCATAATTGCTATTTGGTTATACTTGCCGAGTTGGGGCTTTGGGGACTTGCTCTTTTTTTGTTTATGATAATAATGATGACGTTACAATTAGATTTCTCAAAAGCAGCTACAATAGGTTGGATAGGAATTTTGCTTGTTAACTTTAATACTGAAGGAGTAATTCTTCATTCCGAATTTTGGAGTGTAGTAGTTCTTTTTTGGTTGAATTTGGAGAAAAAAAATGAAAATATTATACATATGCATGCATAATCCTTTTGGGCGAGGAGACGGAGGGGACCTAGCATCTCACGCTTATTTTAATGCGTTCTGCAAACTTGCTAATGGTGCTATTGATTTAATATGTTCTAATGAAATTGAATTAAAAAACAATAGTGAAGATAATTTTACTAAGGGAAAAATTTTTTTTGCCCCTGAACGTCCTTTTTTTTATAAACTGCTAAGTGTTGTAACAGGTCGTTTAAATCGATACACAAGATTTGCAAAAAGAATCATTAAAAAAGGACACTATGAATATGTTGTATTTGACCACAGCTCTATTGCAGGTCAGTTGGTTGATTATGCGAAAAAAAATGGCGTTAAAACGATAACTATACACCATAATTATGAATACGAGTATTATAAAGATAATTCAAAATGGTTAAATCGATTGCTTTTTTTGCATCATGTGGTGAGGAACGAAAAAAAAGCGTATCAAAAATCTGATTTGAATCTTTTTTTGACTAAACAAGATCTTGTAACTTTCGAAAATGTTTACAAACATTCTCTTAACAAAAATGCGGTTCTAGGAACATTTGAATATATGTCCAATACTCATTTGCCCCAAATTAGACAAAATGAAAATGGTGATTGTATAACATTCTCGATTACAGGAACTCTTTGTAGTTTTCAAACAAATGATGGAATTAAGTATTTCTTTAGCAAGTTATTTTCTTGCATGCCATCTAAATGCAAAGTTATCATCTCGGGGAAAAATCCAACAGAAGATATTATTCTGCTTTGTCGTGAACATGCTAATGTAAAATTAATAAAGAACCCTGAAAATATGGATGACGTAATTCAACAGTCTGATGTGTATCTTTGTCCAACAAGAATTGGAGGCGGTTTAAAATTAAGGGTAATGGACGGCTTACGAAACGGAATCCCTGTGCTCTGTCATGAAAAGGCGGCAAGAGGTTATGACTTTTTTTACGATACACCTTTCTTTAAAATTTTTCACAATGAAATGGAATTTAAAGAATATTTGATAGAACTAATAGAGAATGTTCAAGAAAAAAATTTTTCAAGAATTTTTATTCAAGAAAAATATGAAGAATACTTCTCTTTTAATTCTGGCTTTCAAAGATTGAAATCTATTTTTGAAACAACATTTATTATTTAGCCTCATGAGAGTTGTATGAAAAAAATCGGAATTGTTACTTTCTGGAATTCACAAGATAATTATGGGCAGTTGTTGCAGTGTTTTGCATTGTCTTCATTTCTGAAAAAAATGGAATACGAACCGCAACTGATAAAGATGCGAACTGTTGTGAAAACGACTGTTTTTCATAAAATTGTAACATTTTTAACTTTATTAAAAACTCCTAGCAAGCTATTTTATGTTCTTTTGGAGAAAAAACTTGTAAAAAAAAGTCGAGCTATGAATGATGCTCATCCAAGATTTTTCGATGATTTTCGTAGAAAACATATTCCATCAACTGATGTTATTTATATAGAAGATTTCTTTTCTAATCCATTATACTTTGACGCTTATATAACAGGAAGTGATCAAGTTTGGAATTCTTTGTCGCCACTTTATTTTTTACAATTCGCTCCAAATGGCGCAAAAAAAATAGCTTATGCAGCATCAATGGGTGGATATAAACCAAACGAAAATGAACGAATCGCTTTGAAAAACTATGTTAAAGATTTTGATTATGTTTCTTTGCGAGAAAAACAAGCTTTAGAATTCTTTAAAAAATATGATGTTTGTCAAGCAGAATGTGTACCTGATCCGACGCTCTTGCTTACAAAGAATGATTACAAAAAACTTTATGAAGATAAAATTTTATTTTCAAGAAAACCCTACATATTGCTCTATCTTTTAGGAAATAAATTACAATTTGATGTCGCTAAGATTTATGAATATGCAAAAGAGAAAAGACTTGATGTGATTTATGTAGCAAGTCAAGGACGAACAGATAAATATTCTAAGGAATATCCTTCGATTGAAGGATGGCTTGAATTGGTGGAAAATGCAGAAATGGTTGTGACAAATTCATTCCATGGAACTGTATTTTCGATGATATATCGGAAAAGGTTTACAACACTACTTTTGACGGGACCTTTTGCAAAAATGAATGACCGAATTACGGATATGTTAAAAAAGTACGGCCTAGAGAAACAAATTTTTTCAGGAAGTCTAGATGAATACGATAAAGATGTTGACTACAATCTCTTTGAGAGCATTCTTTTTAAAGAACAAATGTATGTTCAACAAAAACTTCGGAATGTAATTGGAGAAAATGTAGAATAAATGGAAAATTCGTCAAATATTGTAAAATATGAATATGGCCAAATAGCTGAAAAAATTTATGTGTTAAACATTCTTAAATGTTTTGGCTGTATTGGGGTTGTGTTTATCCACGTTAATTTTCCTGGATTGTTTGGCTCTGTTGTTGAAAGACTGTCTAGATTTGCTGTTCCAGTTTTCTTTATGATTTCAGGCTTTTTCGCTTTTGACAAGAATGAATTGATCATAAAAAGAAGATTAAAGAAAATTCTGAAAATTCTTTTTGTTGGAAGCGTTTTGTATTTTATTCAAAATGTATTTTCTTATGCTTTTCGAGGTGTTCTTAATGAATTCTTCATACATTTTTTCCAATTAAAGATTTTGTTTATGGCTTTTGTTTTTTGCAACTGGCTGGCTTCAGTTCTTTGGTATTTAATCGCCATGGCAGAAACATATGCATTGTGGTATTTTGTTGTTAAACATAATAAAGAAAATAAATTTTTATCGGCAATTCCGTTTTTATTCTCTTTAATGATAATTCTTAATTTAATTTGTGATTCTTTGAATATTTCATGGGTGTTTCATACAAATTTTATGACAGAAGCGATGCCGTATTTTTTGTTAGGTTATTTAATTCATAAACATAAATTCATTTTGGTTAAATACCATATGTATTATTATTTCTTATTGTTTTTTTTTTGGGGGGGGCTGCCGTTTTGTCAAAAATTATTAAAGCATCTATTGATTTCTCGTGTGTTGGAATAATTGCTTATTCTATAGCCGTTTTTATGATTGCACTTAAAATGCCTAATAGATCTTATTGCAAAATGCTCGAATATGTTGGAGAAAAACTGTCGTTGAATATCTATATAATACATATGTTAGTTTATTCTGTTTTTAACATTGTTTGTCTTCACTTTTTCAAGGTTGACTATAAAATAGGTTTGTTGAGTTGGTTATATCCATTGTTAATTGTATTAAATTTAATTTTTCTGTCTTTTTTACTAAAAAAATATTTTGAGAATACATGTCTCAGCTTAAATTAGGTGCACTTCTTTCATACGTAGCTTTGGCTCTCCAAAATTTGGTGGCGTTACTCTACACACCCTTTATGCTTCGCATGATGGGCAAGTCGGAGTATGGACTTTATTCTATTGCGGCCTCCATTGTTGCGTATTTGACGATTCTTGATTTGGGCTTTGGTAACGCCATTGTCCGTTATACGGCAAAGTTCAGGGCCGAAGATAAACTAGATGAACAGTACGAAATGTTCGGGATGTTTTTCTTGCTGTATTGCGGTATTGGCCTGATTGCGTTGCTAGCCGGTGGAGTTCTGTATTGGAATGCTGAGAATATTTTTGATGTGTCCATGACGGCGAATGAACTTTCGCGTACAAAGGTTATCCTTGCACTGATGGTTTTCAATTTGGCGATTACGTTTCCGTTCAGCCTCTTTGGCTCTATCATCACGGCGTACGAACAGTTTGTGTTCCAGAAGGTGGTCGCCATCGTACGCATTGTCTTGAATACTGCGACGATGATTGTCCTTCTGAACTTTGGCTACAAGGCGATTGCCATGGTGGTCGTTACGACCATATTCAATGTCTTGACGCTTGTACTGAATTTCTGGTATTGCAAGCACTACCTGAAAATCAAACTGAAATTTGCTAGATTCAAGTGGGATTTTTTGAAAGAAGTATCAATCTATTCTTTTTGGATATTCCTGAATGCTATTATGGACCGTATTTATTGGAGTACGGGACAGTTCGTGCTTGGAGCATATTCCGGTACAGCTGTTGTTGCTGTATTTGCTGTTGCAATAATGTTGGAAAGTATGTATATGAGTTTTTCAACGGCTATTAGTGGAGTTTTTCTTCCAAAGGTGACTGCAATGGCAGTGCGCGATTCCGATGGAAAATCTATTTCGGACTTATTTATCAAAACTGGTAGAATTCAATATTGCGTAATGATTCTTGTACTTACGGGATTCTTCCTTTTTGGTCGACCGTTTATTTATTTATGGGCTGGGGCCGGCTACGATGACGCCTATATTATCGCAATGCTGTTCTTTGTCCCACTGACTGTTCCGCTGATTCAGAATTTGGGAATTACAATCTTGCAAGCCCGCAATCAGATGAAATTCAGGTCACTCCTGTATTTGATCATTTCTCTTGTTAGCTTAGGTGCACAGATTCCTCTGTCTAAATATTATGGTGGAATAGGTTGTGCATGTGCTATTGCCGGGGCGCTTGTGCTAGGGCAAATTTTGGTGATGAATGTGTATTATCAGATTAAGCAGAAAATTGATATTGTCGGTTTCTGGATTGAAATTGTAAAGATGTCTATTGTTCCTGCTGTATTGACCGTGTTGACCTACCATGTTTTGCATCTTTACGCCATTGATTCGGTTGTGAAACTCGTTACGGGCATAGTTCTTTATCTGTTGGTTTATTTACCCTTGTTCTTTATGTTTTCGATGAACTCCTACGAACGCGATTTGATTTTAAAGCCTATAAAGAAGATTCTCAAGAGGGCGTAACATGAATATCCCCGTCCTGAATTGCTCCTCCTGCGCGGCTTGTGCCAACATCTGTTCCTGTAGCGCGATTTCAATGCAGTTGAATGCCGATGGCTTTTATCGCCCGGTTATTGATGCGGAAAAGTGCGTCGAATGCGGTGCTTGCGAACGCGCTTGCCCATGGAATAAATCTGTTGAAAACCCGAATGTCGCGGATGTGTCGCCCAAAACGGTGGCAGCCTATGCGAAAGACGAGGCTGTCCGTTTGCAGTCTTCCAGCGGTGGAATATTCACTGTTTTGGCGGAGCGCATTTTGGATGACGGTGGGGTGGTGGTTGGTGTCGCGCAGACAGCTCCAACCCGTTTCGGGCATATTGTTGTTGACAACAAGGCTGACGTGGCAAAACTGCGCGGATCCAAGTATGTGCAGGCCGATGTCGGACTTGTGTATCGAGAGGTCCGTAGCCTGCTCAAGACTGGGCGCAAAGTGCTGTTTTCGGGGACGCCTTGCCAGGTGGCTGGTCTTTATGCGGTTCTCGGTAATGCGGCGACCTCTGCCGACTTGTTCACGGTTGATGTTGTGTGTCATGGTTCGCCTAGTGTGAAAGTTTTTGAAAAGTATGTTGCTGAAATAGAGAACGACAAGTCGGCTCTTGTGAAGTCCACCCGTTTTCGCGATAAGCGGAACGGGTGGAAATTGTACTCAATGACTTCGTCATTGAGTACAATCTCTGGAGACTGTTTTCAAATTTCTGAAACGCTTCGCGAAAACCGGTTCATGCGAGTGTTCTTGCAAAATATCTGCCTGAACACAAGTTGCGCCGATTGCCATTATGGCAAATTGCCTCGAATTGCTGATATTACGCTTGGGGACTATTGGAATATTGCGCAATTTCATCCCGAAATGGATGATGATAAGGGAATTTCTGTTGTATTGCTAAACACTGCCCACGGGTTGAGTCTATTCAAATCTGTAGAAGGCAAATTATCAGTATGTGCGTCAAAAGTTGAAAAAGCCATTGCGGGAAATTTGTGCATTGTTCGTTCTAGCCAACAACATCCAAAGAGGACAATGTTCTTTACCAATTTGAATAAATACACCCTTAATCAATTAATAACAATGTATTGTCCGCCTCCCTCCTTTGCGAAACGAATGTATTATCGTGTGAGAGGAATGCTTGGAAGAATAAAAAGAAAGTTGTTGAATTGGTTTATAATTGAATGTTAACAGAGAATTTTATGAAAAAAATTTCAATAAGTCATCCAGTTGGATAGGGAATAATGTTTTTATGAGTGAAGAAGTAAATGTGAAAAAATTACAATCAATAGAGCTAGAAGCTTTATTAAGCATTGATGCGGTATGCAGCAAACTTGGGATTAAATATTTCTTGGTCGGAGGTACTCTACTTGGTGCCGTTAGACACAAAGGATTTATTCCATGGGATGACGACATTGACATAGGAATGCTGAGAAAAGATTATGAGATCTTTATTGATAAAGCACAAAAATTCCTGCCCCAAAATCTTTTTGTGCAAAATTATAAAACTGACTCTGAAGTTCCTTTTAATTATACGAAAATAAGGGATTCTAGAACAACTTTTATCGAAACCTGTGTGAAAAATGTTAAGATGAATCATGGAGTGTTCATAGATGTATTTCCGATAGATTATTATCCAGAAAATAGAATTTGGGGAACTTTAAAAAACCTTCTTTTTGTTTTTATTGCGCAAAGGTTTTACAGCATCTATTTTTTTGAAAAAAAATTGCACCATACATTTTTGAGAAAAATTGCAAATTTTTTCTTGTCTGTCATCTTCAAAAAAACAAAACAAGCTGTTGTTGCAAGGGAATTTATTATTAAATCAGGAAAAAAATCAAAATTGATGAGAAACTATAATGGTGCTTGGGGCCGTAGAGAAATCGTTCCTGCAGAATGTTTTGATGATTTTGTGAGACTTGAATTTGAAGGGTATCAATTGATGGCCCCGGCAGCATACGATCTTTATTTAAGACATATTTATGGAAATTATATGACTTTACCGCCTGTTGAAAAAAGAATTTCGCATCATTATACAGACAAAATTGATTTAGAAAATCCCTATACAAATTATCAGAAATAAAGGTGCTTTGTGATGTCGCTATACTCAAATAAACATTATCTTGAAGATGTTCATTCTGTTGTGGTGTTGAATCTTCCTTGGATTAAGCTACAAAATAAATCCATTCTGATTTCAGGTGCAACAGGAATGATTGGGAGTTTTCTCGTTGATGTTCTGATGGAGAAAAATATTTCTGAAAATCTCAACTGCACTGTATACGCTCTTGGTCGAAATGAAGGCAAATTAAAATTACGCTTTTCAAAATATGCTGATGACGCTAGGCTAGTCTTTGTTCAATACAATATACAAGAACCTCTTGCTTGTTCTTATTTAGGCAATGTTGATTATGTTCTTCATCTAGCCTCCAATACACATCCATTGCTGTATTCAACGGATCCTATTGGCACGATTTTAACAAATATGATGGGTGTGAAGAACATGCTTGATTTTTCAGTTAAGCATCATGCAACTCGTTTTGCGTTTGCATCCTCCAATGAAATGTATGGCGAAAATCGTGGCGATGTTGATTTGTTTACCGAAGATTATTGCGGATACATCAACTGCAATACGCTTCGTGCCGGATATCCAGAATCCAAAAGATGCGGAGAGGCTCTTTGTCAAGCGTACAAGGCGCAAAAAGGGCTTGATATTGTCATACCTCGATTGACGCGAACTTTCGGCCCAACAATGTCTATGTCCGATACGAAGGCTGCTAGCCAATTCATAAAAAAAGGTGTCGCGGGAGAAGATATAGTTCTGAAATCTAAGGGAACTCAATTTTTCAGCTATACATATGTCGCTGATGCTGTAAGTGGCTTATTAACAGTTCTGTTGTGCGGAGAAAATGGCGAAGCATATAATATTGCAGACGAAAGCGGTGATATAATGCTTAAAGATTTCGCCGCAATTACAGCTGATGTTTGTGGGAAAAAAGTTGTATTTGACATTCCCGATGAAGTTGAATCTGCAGGCTACAGCAAGGCTACAAAGGCTAGGTTAGACGGTAGCAAACTTAGGGCTTTGGGATGGAAACCCATGTATGGTATCAGAACCGGAATTGAGAGGACTATCAACATTTTAAAATCAATAGAGTGTTAAGGAAAAAATTATGAAAAACTATGTGGTATTATTGGCCGGTGGCGTTGGCAAAAGAATGGGAGGAGACATTCCCAAGCAATTTATGGAAGTTGATGGAAAACCAATCATTGTTTATTCCATTGAAAACTTCCAGAAAAATCCACAGATTGAAAAAATTGTGGTTGTATGCGTTAAGGATTGGATTGATCATCTACGCGAGTTGATTGCAAAATACGCACTTACTAAGGTTGAATGGATTGTCGAAGGTGGCAATACTGGTCACGATTCCATAAGAAACGGCGTTTTTTTCTTGAAAGACAAAATTGATGCTGATGATTTTATAATTGTTCATGACGCTGTAAGGCCGATTCTTCCTCAAAAAGCGATTGACGAAGTTCTTCGTGTAGCTCACGAAAACGGCAATGCGTCTTCGTCGATAGCATGCCATCCGCCAATCGTTTATACGGAAGACGGAAAATCTGGCATTACAGATGTTGATAGGGAGCACGTTATGCTTACCGCCTCGCCTCAGGTGTACAAGTATTCCTTGGCTTTAAAATGCTATGAAAAAGCCGAAAAAGAAAACAAGCATGATTTCACATTTACAAGCTCACTGCTTATTCACTATGGTGAACGCGTGTATTTTGCCAAAGGGACGACTAGTAACATCAAGGTTACTAAAAAAGAAGATTTGGCCTTATTCGGAGCTTTGTTAAAAGTACCCGAAGAACTGCTGTTTAGCTGATTTTAAGATAGGAGAAAAAAATGAACTGCTCTGAATATTTGGTGGATTTTCTGATTGAACATGGTGTAACCGATGTATTTGGTTACGCTGGTGGCTATATTGTGCCCTTCATGGATGCACTTTATAAGCGCAAAGACGAAATAACTACGCATGTCTGCTATCATGAACAAGGGTGTGCCCTAGCTGCTGATGGTTTTGCAAGAACTACAGGAAAATTGGGTGTATATTTTACGACATCTGGCCCGGGCGCAGTCAATGGGCTTGGTGGACTTGCTGATGCATGGTTCGACGGATTCCCGATTATGGGTATTTGTGGAAATGTTCCGACAAATGAAATGAAGGGCTTTTCGGGTATTCGTCAAAATGGATTCCAGGAAATGGAACTTGTTTCCATGACAAGGAGCATCACTAAATATTCTGTTACAGCTAACACGAGTGAAGGATTTGTCGATATTGTAAGTAGAGCATATAACATGGCTTTGCTAGGGCGTAAGGGAGGCGTTATTATCGATTTTCCGTTAGATATTCAACAAGCTCTCATTTCAAAGGAGGACTAGTCTATGATTTTTGAATCGAAATATAAAAAGCCCATTTTATTGGTCGGTAATGGCGTTCGTACAGCTGGGGCTGTAGACTTGGTCCATGAATTTGCTCAGAAGACAAATATTCCCTTACTTACAACGATGAATGGCGTTGATTTGGCTCAGGATGATTTGCGTATCGGCTTTATTGGTACACACGGGAATCGTGTGGCAAACATGATTCTTAACGAATGCGACTTGATCGTTTCTGTCGGAGCGCGTCTTGGAATTCGTCAGGTAGGACGAGTTACTAAGAACTTTGCTCCCAAGGCAGACCTAGTTCGTTGTGATATTGACGAATATGAACTCAGTCGAAACATAAAGGCAAATGAGAAAAAATATCATACAGATGCATGCGATTTCATGCGTATGCTGATGAATGAATCCGTTCCGGATTACTCCGAATGGAAAAAGCAATGCTTAGAGGCAAAGCAGTTTTTGTCGGCATACGATAAACAGCTTGGTAACATGGCCGTCGAAAAGATTGCATCATTGTTACCTGAAAATCCAAATGTTTCTATAGATGTCGGCATGCATCAATGTTGGTGCGCTCAGTCTCTTGTTTTAAAAGGACATGAAGGGCGAATTCATATCAGTGGTGGGTACGGAACAATGGGATGTGGCTTACCATTTGCTATTGGTTCTTGCATAGCCTCAAAAAAGAAGCCAGTCTATTGCATTGCTGGCGATGGTGGTTTTCAGATGAACATTCAAGAACTAGAAACTGTTCATAGAGAAAATCTGCCTATCAAGATATTTATTCTCAACAACAAGGTCTTGGGCAAAATTAGCGAAACTCAGCATTTTAATCATGATGATAGATTTGCCGCAACGGCAGTAAGTGGCGGATATACTGTTCCCGAATTTACGAAAGTTGCTAAAGCCTACGGAATCCGTGCGGCAAAATTGGAATCTTATGAGGCGTTGGATGAATATGCCAGATGGATTGCAGATAATGAACCATGTTTGTTCGATATTTCACTTCCAGAAGCAAGCTTCTTGACTCCCAAAATCAAGTTTGAAACAGGTGTGATTAACCCGAAATTAGATGAATCAATAGTTATGCAGGTAAAGGCTATTTTGGGAAGGTAGTTTTTTGATTATACCGGATTGGCGGAGTCGCCAATCTGGAAATTACAAATGGAGGTCATAAGTCCCAATACAGCAAAATCCTCCGCCTGAAGCATCTCGGGTTCAGCGAGAGGAACAAGTAGTGTCAAGAGCCTTTCGCAGAAATAGTTTGTTTATGTACCTCGAGTCCGGTGCTAGAGAGCCACCCTTCCGGAAAATGCGGAGCCACCGTTCCGGTCGAACAGAGCCATCCCACAAACGGTCAAGAAAAACTCTATAATGGGATAGCCCGTCGCAATGTCGCGACGGGTTTTCCAATGGAGGTCACATGACCAAATACCGCGAAATCCTCCGGCTGAAGCATCTCGGCTTCAGCGAGAGGAACATCGCAAGGACGGCGGGCGTATCCCGCAACACGGTGAAACGTGTCGTGGCAGAGCATTCTGCTGGTTTGTAAAATGTAATTTTCAAAAATGTTTCCGAAAATTGGGAAAGTGCTTCAACAAAAGTTTAAGAGGTTTCCGAAAATTGGGAAAGTGCTTCTACAAAAGTTTGAGAGCTTTCCCAAAAGTGGGAAAGTGCTTCTACAAAAGTTTAAGAGGTTTCCCCAAAACGGGAAAGTGCTTCAACAAAAGTTTGAGAGCTTTCCCAAAAGTGGGAAAGTGCTTCTACAAAAGTTTAAGGGGTTTCCCAAAAGTGGGAAAGTACTTCTACAAAAGTTTGAGAGCTTTCCCAAAAGTGGGAAAGTGCTTCTACAAAAGTTTGAGAGCTTTCCCAAAAGTGGGAAAGTGCTCCTACAAAAGTTTGAGGGGTTTCCGAAAATTGGGAAAGTACTCCTACAAAAGTTTAAGAGGTTTCCCCAAAATGGGAAAGTGCTTCTACAAAAGTTTAAGAGTATTCCCTTCAGGTAACGTATATTTTCTTTCGCAAATTTTTTTAAGGGCAAAAATAGGATGTCTCAAAAGGGCATCCTATGGATAGCAATGTAATCAAAAAAACTGATTACACGGCGATATCTTCGTCTGTCAATTTAGGGTTTGCTAGCATGGCATCGACCATTTCGAGCTTGGCCTCAGTCTTTCCTTCTTCCTTGCTTTCATGAAGGTCAAATTCGTAAGTCATATACTTGTTCCTTATGAGAGTGTCGGCTTTGTAATAAGATACCTGGTCATCGATGGTTTCTGTTTCACGGGAGTCTGCATTCCTTGTCGCAAAATACTTCATGTAAGCTTTTACAACCGGATTCTCGAACTCTTCGTATTTATTAAATATATAAAAATTCTTAAAGGTACGGTCGCCCAAGGTGATGTTGGAGTCCTCTCTAGCCCTATTTTCGAAGTGGTAAACTGGGAATCCATGCTTAAAAATGTCCTTGGGGGACAGAAAAATGATGTATTGATCTTTAAGATTGGTGTAAAAGCCACCTTTTGAAAGGGCTACTCCATCATCCACGCTTTGGTAGTATCTAGCTCGTTGCGGGAGTTCCTTGGTATCGACCATCTGCATCTCTAAATCAAAGGAACGAATCGTTTCTCCGTTCTCGTTCGTTTCTCGTGCGAAAACATCATATCGAACACCCTTGTGTTCCGCATCGTAGCTCAAAACCGCCTCTGGGACAGGCGTTTCTAAGTGATCGATTTTGATGCCCAGCAGGTGCTCTATGAATGGCTGCGCGATGTGCTTGTTGCTAAAAACGAGCCCGAACATAATCGGGTCGGTGATGTCAAGGTCGTCAAAAGATTTTATGTTCATAATTATACCTCTGTAAAGTTTAGAGGTTCTAAATTAAAACGGAAAATTTTCAAAAAGCAAAACTTTGCAAATTTTGCCAACAAACGCTTGCAAAATCGTTCATTTTGTCAGCTAAAGCTTTACTCGAAAATATTTTCCGAAAAATGGGAAAGTGCTTCTACAAAAGTTTAAGAGTATTCCCTTCATGCCTTGAGTCGAATGCTACTTGACAGAAAAAATCATTAGATAGTATATTTAGTATGAAGAAGGAGTATGCCAATGTCCACTTTTACCAATAGCCCCTTAGTGGCCTATGTTGCATTGTCGCCGAACAAGACGACAATACGTACACACGCCATCGATACAATAACTATTCATTGCACGGCAGGTCAAATGACGGTAGAACAGCTTGGCGAGTGCTTTGCCAACAAGGCCCGCAAGGCTTCGTCTAATTACGGAATCGGCTTGGATGGTCGTATTGCCATGTTTGTGCCGGAATCGTCCCGCAGCTGGTGCAGCAGCAATGCCGCGAATGATCATCGGGCTATCACCATCGAGGTGTCAAGCGATGCTAAATCGCCATATGCTGTAAATGATGCGGCCTATGCGTCCCTCATTTACCTTGTTGCTGATGTCTGCCGTCGAAACGGTATCGCTAAATTGCGCTGGATGCACAACAAGTCTTTGATAGGGAAGTGTGGCGAAGATGGAAGATTACTGCAAAACCTTACTATGCACAAATGGTTTGCGAACAAAGCCTGTCCGGGAGCTTTTTTAGAAGAGCGCTTGTTCGATATCGTCGCAAAGGTGAATTGCTTGATTTAATTCACCCGTAACGTATATTTTCTTTCGCAAATTTTTTTAAGGGCAAAAATAGGATGTCTCAAAAGGGCATCCTATGGATAGCAATGTAATCAAAAAAACTGATTACACGGCAATATCTTCGTCTGTCAATTAAATGTTTGCAAGTAAAGCATATTGAAGTTCTTTCCTCAACAGAGCATTCTGCTGGTTTGTAAAATATAATTTTCAAAAGTGTTTCCCAAAAATGGGAAAGTGCTTCGACAAAAGTTTAAGGGGTTTCCGAAAATTGGGAAAGTACTTCGACAAAAGTTTAAGTGGTTTCCCAAAATGGGAAAGGGCTCCTACAAAAGTTTACGAGCGTTCCCTTAAAGAATATTTTACATAAAAGTTTCCGGACAAATAGACCGCCAAAGTGTGTTAATGTAATGGAGGGCAAACTCTGCAAACTTGCCTTCCTGGATTTAACCGCCGTATTGGCAAGGATCATCATGTCTGAAAATCAAAAAACAATCGAATTTACCATTACAACTTCTCGTGATCAATTGGTTGACAAAACCATCGAAGAAATCAAGAAACACACTTATCTCGACCCGCTCTTTGATGCGGCATTCAAGGCTTTATTAAGCGATGAAGAAGCTCTAGTAAATTTCTTAAATGGAGTATTTCACCTAAAAGAGAGTAACAAAATTGAATCGGTAGTCATCAAGAATTCAGAAATCAACGTCATTTTTCCGGCAGTCAAGTCGTTCAGGCTCGATATCCGAGCGACAACCTCGAATGGCATTCACATTAATGTGGAGATGCAGAAAGCAAAACCCGACTATTTTGTCGATAGAGTCCTTTTGCAGCATAGCGCCTTTATGCTCCAAAGCAAATACGAATGGGACCAGCTGAATTTTGGAAATCTTCCTACCAATTTGACAAAAGAACAACGCGCTACACGCGAAATCCACCGTTACGAGGTCCCGCCAACCTACGCCATTTGGATTTGCGACTTTCCCATAAGCGAACAGAAAAATTTCCGTGGCGATTGGGCTGTCCGCAGCAAGGAGGGCTTGACGCTGAGCGACAAGATGATGTATATTCTATATGACCTGACGAAGTTCAACAAAACCTTCGAAAAAATCGTGACCGCAGAGGATCGCTGGCTTTACCTGCTCAAACACGCTGGCAAAGCAGAAAAACTCCCGAACTTCAACGATTCCGTTATTGCGAAGGCAATTCACAGGATCTTAGTGAACCGAGCGTCAGAAAAACTCATCAAGGACCAGGCTAACGATATGGTATGGACAGAAGAAGAATTGGATCGTTGGGCTTTACTAGAAGTTCGTGCCGAACAAAAGGCCATTGCAAAAGGACATAAACAAGGTCTTGAACAAGGGCTTATTCAAGGTCTTGAACAGGGACGAGTTGAAATGGCTCTCGATATGCTATCCAACAACGAACCTATCGAGAAAATTGTCAAGTACTCGCATCTGCCCGAAAGCAAGATTCTTGAGCTTAAGGCTTCATTGTCAGGCTATGCAACCAAGTAAAAAGAGAGTTCCACACTAAAGTGTATATAAAAAGAGGCCGGTAGGTAGGCCTCTTTTTGATAATGACATTTAAAATATTGTAATGGTTTGCTACCCCTTTCGCCACACCATTTTATCGACGATGCCGGTGTAGCTCTGGATGATCTTCACGACCTTCGTGCTGACGTTTTCTTCGATGTAGTCTGGCACGGGGATTCCGTAGTCGCCGTTGGTGTTCATCGTGACGGCGGTGTCGACAGCCTGCAAGAGGGACTTTTCATCGATGCCGGCGATGAAGAAGCAGGCCTTGTCAAGCGCTTCGGGGCGTTCCGTGCTTGTTCGAATGCAGATTGCCGGGAACGGGTGGCCGACGCTTGTGAAGAAGGAGCTTTCTTCGGGGAGCGTGCCGCTGTCGCTCACGACGGCGAATGCGTTCATCTGCAAGCAGTTGTAGTCGTGGAATCCGAGAGGTTCGTGCTGAATCACGCGCTTGTCGAGTTTGAAGCCCGAGGCGGCGAGGCGGTTACGGCTGCGCGGGTGGCAACTGTACAGAATCGGCATGTCGTACTTTTCGGCCATCTTGTTGATGGCGGTAAAAAGGCTCGTGAAGTTCTTCTCGGTGTCGATGTTTTCTTCGCGGTGGGCGCTGAGCAAAATGTACTTGCCCTTTTCGAGGCCAAGGCGGGCGTGAATGTCGCTGGCTTCGATTTGCGCGAGGTTCTTGTGCAGGACTTCGGCCATGGGGCTGCCGGTCACATACGTGCGTTCCTTGGGGAGTCCGCAGTCTGCGAGGTAGCGGCGAGCGTGTTCAGAGTAAGCCATGTTCACATCGCTGATGATGTCCACGATGCGACGGTTGGTTTCTTCGGGCAGGCATTCATCCTTGCAGCGGTTGCCGGCTTCCATGTGGAAAATCGGAACGTGCAGGCGCTTTGCTGCGATAGCAGAAAGGCAACTGTTGGTATCGCCGAGAATTAGCAATGCGTCGGGTTTGCAAGCGACCATGAGCTTGTAGCTGCAATTGATGATGTTGCCAACGGTTGCGCCGAGGTCGTCACCGACGGCATCCATGTAAACTTCGGGATCCTTGAGGCTCAAGTCCTTGAAGAAGACGCCGTTCAGGTTGTAATCGTAGTTTTGGCCGGTGTGTGCGAGGATGCAGTCGAAGTACTTACGGCACTTGTCGATGACCGCCGCGAGGCGGATGATTTCTGGGCGAGTGCCCACGATAATCAAAAGTTTCAGCTTGCCGTTGTCGGCGAATTTTATATTGCTATAATCTGTCTTTATATTCATAATAATTGTTCCTGGATCCTTCCGCAATCGTAAAATAAGAAATTATGGATCCCCTCCCTGACGGTCGAGGATGACGCATCATACTTCGCGTAGCTCGAAATGACGTCATTGCGAACCCGTAGGATGAAGCAATCTATCACGATTTCACCACTTTCTCCCCAAAAGTATCGGGATGGTTCGGGTCAAAGGATTCGTTCGCCCACATGACTGTCACGAGGTTTTCGGTTTGCGAGAGGTTAATGATGTTGTGCGTGTAACCGGGGAGCATATGCACCGCTTCAATTTTATCGCCGCTGACTTCGAATTCCATGATTTCGTCCGTGCCAATCTTGCGTTCCTGAATCAGGGCACGGCCGCTCACTACAATAAAGAATTCCCACTTGCTGTGGTGCCAGTGTTCACCCTTGGTGATTCCCGGCTTAGACACGTTCACGCTGAACTGGCCGCAATTTACCGTCTTCAAAAGTTCGGTAAAACTACCGCGAGCATCTACGTTCATCTTGAGCGGGAATGACACCTTTTCCTTGGGCAAGTAGCTCAGGTAGGTGGAGTAAAGCTTTTTCTCGAAACTGTTGTTCGGGATTTCGGGCATCACGAGAGTGTTCGGCTGGTCGTGGAACTTATTCAGCAAATCTACGATGGCACCGAGCTTAATCTTGTGGACTGTCGGGACATGGCAATAGATTGCTTCGTCGCTACGCTCCTCGCAATGACGTGAGCAAGGCACAACATTGATTCCGTCAAAGGTGCAGTAATGTTCCAGACCTTTCAGGGCGGCAATCATTTCTTCGACGAGGTCATCGATGTAAAGGAGTTCCATGTCCACGTTCGGGTCGTTTACCTGAATCGGCAAGTCGTTCGCGATATTGTTGCAGAATGTCGCTACGGCACTGTTGTAATTCGGACGGCACCATTTGCCGAACAGGTTCGGGAAACGATACACAAGCACGCGTGCGCCAGTTTCTTTGCTGTATTCAAAGAATAGTTCTTCGCCAGCTTTTTTGCTACGACCGTATTCGCTGTTGCCAAAACGGCCTGCGAGTGTTGCCTGAATGCTGCTGCTGAGCATTACCGGGCACAAATTCTTGTGGCGTTTGAGCGTTTCTAGAAGGTCGCTTGCAAAGCCAAAGTTTCCAGCCATAAATTCGCTATTATCTTTGGGGCGATTTACTCCAGCCAAATTGAATACGAAATCTGCATGGGCACAGGCCTCATCCAGTTCAGCCAAAGAAGAATCAATGTCGTATTCGTAGATATCACCAATGATCAAATCTCCGCGCGTGCGGTCCTTGCCATCGCGGATATTCTTAAGTGCAGCCACCAAGTTGCGGCCGACGAAACCCTTGGCTCCAGTAACGAGAATGTTCATTACTTACCCGCCTTGGCGAGTTCTTCGCGAATGTACTGGAGCGATAGCAACTTTTCCTTAACTTGTTCAACATTCAAAAGTTTGGTGTTGCTAGAATTAAATTCGGTGAGAGTGTTACGTTCTGTGTCTCCCTTGCTAAAATACTTGTCGTAGTTCAGGCCGCGTTTGTCACAAGGCACGCGGTAGAAGTTGCCCAGGTCAATGGCGTGGGCGCATTCTTCGTTGGTGAGGAGCGTTTCGTACATCTTTTCGCCATGGCGGATGCCGATAACCTTAATGGCGTTCTTGTCGCCGCCAAAGAGTTCGCATACAGCTTCTGCCTGGGTCTGGATGGTGCAAGCCGGAGCCTTCTGCACCAGAATGTCGCCACTCACGCCGTTTTCGAATGCAAACAGCACCAAATCTACAGCTTCGTCAAGGCTCATGATGAATCGAGTCATGGAACCTTCGGTAATGGTAATTGGCTGACCTGCGCGAATCTGGTCAATCCATAGCGGAATCACGGAACCACGACTGCACATCACGTTGCCGTAACGGGTGCAGCAAATCTTCGTTTTTTCGGGGCTCACCGTACGGGACTTTGCCACAATGACTTTTTCCATCATAGCCTTGCTGGTTCCCATGGCGTTCACCGGGTAGGCGGCCTTGTCGGTGCTCAAGCACACCACATTCTTGACGCCTTCTTCGATGGCAGCGGTCAACACGTTATCCGTACCGAACACGTTCGTCTTAACAGCTTCGAGAGGGAAAAATTCGCAGCTCGGTACTTGCTTGAGGGCTGCTGCATGGAAAATGTAGTCCACTTCGTGCATGGCATTCTTGACGCTGGCGAGGTCGCGCACATCGCCTATGTAGAACTTGATTTTATCGGCCACATCTGGCATTTTTGCCTGAAATTCATGACGCATGTCGTCTTGTTTTTTTTCGTCGCGGCTGAAAATGCGGATTTCGCCAATATCGGTCTTCAAAAAACGATTAAGAACAGCGTTACCGAAACTCCCCGTACCGCCGGTAATCAAAAGCGTTTTGCCACAGAAAATGGAATTTGACATAAAAAGTCCTTCTTATAGTTTTGCAAGTAAAATGTAGCAAAAATAAGAGCACTTTTGGGAGATTGCCATAGCATTTTTTGAATCTTGAAATAATCTCAAATCAACCTAAAAAAGAACATTCTATGGATAACAATGTAATCCAAAAGCCCCTGATTACATCACCGTTGCGCTCTGTGCTTCTGTATTTCGTCCAGCGGAATTCCTGAAATAACGGCGATATCTTCGTCTGTCAATTTAGGGTTTGCTAGCATGGCATCGACCATTTCGAGCTTGGTGTCTTTTCTTGTTTCTTCTCTACCTTTTATTCTCACATAAGCGAAACAACAGGCAAGTTCTTCTTTTGTAGTCATTTCTCTCTCCGCTTCGGTTAAGGTTGTTTTGTCCAGATTTTCGATTTTGATGCGGCTCAAGGCTTCGTTGACAATGTCATTCCCAAAGTCGGGGAGGGGCTTGCCTTCCTTCTCTTCTTTAGTAAGCGCCTTGAATTCTTCCGTGTTTTCCATTTCCTGTTTGCCTTTGATGATTAAGAACGCTTTGTACAGTACGGTTCGGTCGATAAAGAATCCATGGTCCGCTTTCTGCATTTCGATGTTGAGAAAACGTTTGGAACCGGTATCAGTTCTCGGATCGATGTATGTTTTGCCTTGCAGTTTTTCAGGAATAGATTGATTCACAAAAGTCCCTCCGTTAAGTTTGTAGTAAAATGCAGTCATTCTCCGAAGGAGAATCCATACAGTTCATGTTACGGAAGAAATTTACAACCGAGTATTCTCAAAAAGCAAAACTTTGCAAATTTTGCAAACAATTCTAAGCCGAGAGTCGCGACAACTTTGCTTGCAAAAGTTGTCATGACCGAGGCGATCGGTTGTTCTGCAAACAAACGCTTGCAAAATCGTTCATTTTGTCAACTATAGAATTACCTGTGATGATGAATTATGGACAGGTAAGCCTGATAGAAAATTTTGATTCTGCAACGATGGATAAAACCATTATCGTTGTCATTTTATCAAAACGAATTCATTTTTAGCCTTATCAAAAGTGAATTTTCCAATTTACTTTACAATATGTACAGTTGAATTGGGAGGCTATATGACGTTTTCAATGAAGAAATTTTCTCTTTTTGCGGGTTCCATCGCATTTTTGAGCACCCTCGCCAGTGCAGCAACGATAAATGTTGACATAGGCAAGGAATACCAGCGCATCAGCGGCTTTGGTGCCGCATCCGCATGGGCCGGGTCCATCACCGACAAGAACGCCGCCTTCCTTTGGGATTCCACTAGCGGCGCGGGGCTTACGCTGCACCGCATCCGTATTGCTCCAGATGGTTCCACCTCCGAAACAAGTATTGCAAAAAAGGCGAGTGAATACGGCGTTAAAGTTTGGGCTGCGCCATGGACATCCAAATACACCGTAAATTACGATGGAGACAAAAAGCACCTAGATTTCAATCACGCTCAAGACTGGGCCAACACCATCTTGAAGTTTACGCAAGACATGCGTAAGGCGGGAGTCAACCTGTACGCTATTTCGTCGCAAAATGAGCCTGATGGCACTGGCGACAACCACTACGAACCCGATGAATTGGCGCGCTGGGTAGGCGACTATCTCGGCCCCACCCTCGATACCACGGGCATCAAAATCATTGGCACCGAAGCCATCAACTGGTACGGATTCCCCAATTACAAAAAAGCCTTTTTCAACAATCCCGCTGCTCTGAAATACACGGACATTTTTGGAACGCACGAATATGGCGGAGACCCCGCCGCTTATCCCGAAATTCATGAGGCCGGCAAAGAATTCTGGGAAACCGAAGTCTACGATCTCGGAAGCAATAGGGAAGACGTTGGCATGGGAAGCGCGCTTCGCGTAGCAAACATGATTCACGACGCCCTTACAATTTCGAACATGAACGCTTGGCATTTTTGGTGGATTTATTCCTGCAGCGAACCCAGCTGCGGCAATGGAGCGCTTTGGCCGCAAGGACAAGGCAACCCCGATAACGTGGAGCCTACCAAGCGACTCTGGGTCATGGGGAACTTCAGCCGCTTTGCGCGACCCGGCTCCAGAAGAATCGACGCCA
The DNA here is from genome assembly GCF_902779965.1 of Fibrobacter succinogenes. Taxonomy (NCBI): domain Bacteria; kingdom Pseudomonadati; phylum Fibrobacterota; class Fibrobacteria; order Fibrobacterales; family Fibrobacteraceae; genus Fibrobacter; species Fibrobacter succinogenes. The sequence goes on from NZ_CACZDK010000018.1 coordinate 65,525, forward strand.
CCAAGAATCCCGAAAGAGATGTAAAGGTCACCGCCTACCGTGACTCCCTCAAAACGAAAATCGCAGTTGTTATTCTCAATTCCAAGAACGAGGAATTCAAGGCGGACTTTGACTTCGGAAGCACAAAAATTGGAAGCTTAAAGCCCTACGTCACCGACGACAATAGCAACCTCAAGGAAGGACGCGAAGTCAAGGTTGATGGGACAAAGTGTAGCTACAGCGTCCCGGCCCGCAGCGCAACGACAGTCGAATTCATTCTGTGGCAAGAGCCAAAGGTAGATCCGCCCAAAGATTCTACAGAAGCAATTGCTTTCAGGAGGATTTCTGTCCCCCAAAGCCGTCAAAACACATATAAAGTATTTAGCTCCATCGGTGCGTTTATCGGCGAATTCCAAGCCGAACATATCGACGAGCTCCGCAACGCCATGACAAACGCAGGATTAAGCCGCGGTGCGTACATGGTCAAACAAGGCAACGCGAAGACGCAACGAGTGGTGTTGAGATAAGTGAATGGTCGCCCCGCAAGGGACGACTTTTTTATTAGAAGCCCAGCTCGTCCCAAAGTTCCTTGGAGGGCTGTTCTGTCTTTGGATTACTCAAGTCAATAATTATGCGTTTCTGCCTGCAACTTGCGGACGTCATTCTCGGAAAGCTTGGTCACGCGGGCGATTTTCTCGATGGAATCACCTTCGACGAGCATGGCGATGGCAATTTCATTGCGTTCGTCATCCTTTCCCTGCAGGTACGAGCCCTGTTTTTCGTAAAGCATGTCCGTCATTCCGTCAACCTCATTTAGAAGGGTTTCATCCGTGTACCCCTTAAAAGATACATCATTCGCAAAGTCCTTGTCAAGGAGCCGTTTCAGTTTTTCTTCGGGGATATCCTTGTCTTCAAGGACATCGCGAAAAATCCGCAGCATTTCGGCCCTGTCGGACTGTTCGCGGTTCTCGGGCAGGGTGCGGTCCTCGATGGCGAAAAACTTCTCCAGTTCAACAAGGTAGATGTCCAGCTTGCTGTAGAACAGATGGCGATTTCGCACGAGTTGGGAGTGGTGGAGATAGGTGTCGCGCTCCCTCGGGAACTGATTTTCGGTCAGGATGGAGAGTACGTAGATATGCGGCAGATTGTAATCTTGAGCCTTTTTGACCGTTCGCGAGATGACACGGGCGGTGTAGTAGATGAGCCTGTCAACGAACAGTGTGTTGAAATTCTGCTGAACCTCAATCAGCACTGGTTCTCCGGCCTGCGTAGTGCCGTAGATGTCGAAGATAGCCGTTTTGTCGTTGAGAACTCCAGGATTCTCTGGGACACCCAAGGTGTATGTTTTTATGGCCTTGTCTCCCGTGAGCCCGAGCATTGCGTTCAAGAATTTCACAGTCCGTTCGGGTTTCGCCTCGTTGGCCATGAGCATCTTGAATATGCCGTCGCTGAACGGATAAACGTTCTTGTAGATCTTTCTGTAGTCTGCTAGGTGCTCAGGATGCTCGTGCACGTCCTTTGCCATGGCGATGAATTCGCTTCTGTTCATATTTACCTCCGGCCGCCTACATGCGAAAAAGGCGGGTGTTTTAGCGTTCCCTGCAAATATACACTCTTGCGATGTCAGAATATGACATTTTTGGACTTTGCAGCAAAATTTCTTTTCAGGTATGCTCAAAAAATTGCAAAAATTCATCAAAAAACGGCAGTTTGCTGGCGAAAGAGGTTCTTTTCTCATAAAAAAGTGTGGAAAACGTCGAATTTGTGAGACAGCGTCGCACAAATTACGAGAAATGGGCGTTCTTGCGTATCACAATATGTACAATTAGGTTGTACTCGCCTAGCTCGCTAGATTTTGGGCTTTATTATCTTTTAAATATGACTACGGATGAAATTCTGAAAAAGTTGGAAAGTCTGTTGGAATTACAACGCAAATTCAGGACTAAAAATCCTGATTCCAAAAATAATAATCTTTTTAGATTTCAAAGAGATAATGGTTGGCCTGTTGTTACGGAGTTACAGACTCCATTAGGCGAGTTGACAGTGCTGGACAAGGATAATAACAAAATCCCTTTTTTAGTTTCATACAATTTTTGGTATTCGAATCCACCTCGTCCTGAAGATGGTTTTAATGAAGACTTTAAAAAGGTTCTTGATAATGTTTCGGCGATGCTGACGATAAAAGTGGATGTCTGTAATCTTAAGGAATGTGAAGTTTATAGATTAAATTTTTCTGGAGAGAAACTTGAATTTGCTGATAGCGATCAGTATGCAGTATGCTATACAAAGGAATCCGATAGTGAAGTCCTGGCAATAAATCGTCCTGTTGAAAATGATTTTGATGATCTTATAATATTAGAATCCCTGATAGAATCTAATTTTGACAATAAATTCTGGAATCAAGATCGTCGTTTTGTAACTTTTGATGCTGATGATATGCATGGATTCTTGTTTGTCATAAAGAATAAAAAATGGCCAAGTATTGATTTTGATATAGCTTGGATGAATACGGGAAAACTCGGAAAAGATCTTTGCTGGGATGCATTAACGTTTTATTTGACATAGTATAAAATTTTCAAATATGAATGCAAAAAGGACGCTTTATAAAGCGTCCTTTTTCTAATAGGAGATTCCGGCTCGGAGGCCGGAATGACAATTGCGAGCGAAGTAAAGCCCGGCGTTGCGGGCTGGCGTCTGAAGCCCGCTAGAAAGGGTAGCGGAAGACCCGGCTTGGGTGGGGTATAAAAAGGAGAAGCCCGCTTGCGCGGGCTTGACACTAAGGGTGGGACGGGGCTGAAGTGAGGGGACAACTACATAAGGCGAGCGTCGTGCCGGCAAGTTTACTTGCAGGCATGATTGAGCCGAACAGTTGGGACTAAGCGAAGCGATAGTCCCACGCTTTCCCCTCTTCCATCCGCCTTACTTCTTCACGTGTCTGTGATACTCCTGCAAGCTACAAACTTCGAATCTTCCGAAGTCGTGCTTGTCCATGAGGCCTTCCACGGTAGAGGTGAGGGCGGCGATGGTCGTGGTGATAGGAATGCCGGACACGACAGCCTTGGAGCGCATCTGGATTTCGTCGACCATGGCTTCGGCGCCGGTTTCGGTGGTGTTCACGATCCACTGCACTTCCTTATCGTGGATAAGGTCGAGC
>NZ_CACZDK010000019.1 GCF_902779965.1 Fibrobacter succinogenes
TCTCAGGCCGGCTACCGATCGTCGCCTTGGTGGGCCGTTGCCCCGCCAACTAGCTAATCGGACGCAAGCTCATCCCATACCGATAAATCTCTAGTCAACCTTCCATGCAGAAGGCCACTCTCCTGGACATTAACCGCGCGTTGACACGGGTATTTCCTGATATGGGGCAGATTGCTTACGCGTTACTCACCCGTTCGCCGCTCGGCATTGCTGCCTCGCTCGACTTGCATGTATAAGACACGCCACCAGCGTTCGTTCTGAGCCAGGATCAAACTCTTCATTGATTTTATAATAGTCTGTCCTGTTTTCCGTAAAAGACTTCCAAGAAATTTTCTTGGGCCGTCACTAAGCATATCTCCGATTCCTTCAATCTTCCCGAAAGTCTCGCGGGCTTTCGCTTTTTCCTTCGTTCTCGGCTTTCGTTTCTTCGTTTCGGCCTCGTCTCTCAGGAACGGCGCCAATTATAGAATTTTCAGGAACATTTGCAAGGGGTAAATTCGAAAAAATTTCACTTTTTTTCACTTTTTTCGTTAAAAACGACGGGTCGGGGCACGCCATGACGGTTTTATTCCAAACATTGGGCAATTTTTTCCGAAACCATGGCGCTTCGTTTCAAGGCACTTGGTGTTTTTCCTAAAAACCAGGACGTGTCGTGCACTTTTTAAAGGGAGGTGCCCGCTCGGTAGCGGACATGACAGGCGCAAGGACAGCTCATAATGGCGACCCTGCAGCAAGTGCGGGCATGACAGGCGCAAGGAAAAACGCACAAAAACCGAGGTGACAGCACAAAAAAAATCCCGGAAGGGATACTTCCGGGACACATATTCCAATAAATTTATTCGTACACAGGACTAGTAGGTCTTTGCCTTGTCTGCAGCCAGCTGGTCAGGATCGCAGTATTCACCCTGTGCATTGGGAGTTTTGCTACAGGCGTCCGTGGTGATAAATTCACCGCCCTTGTATTTAGACCAGTCTGACTGGAACAATATCTTGGTTTCAATGGATGTGCTGATTGTAGTCTGATACTTGTCAACCAAGTACTGCGGACATTCAACTTCTTCCCACTGATAAGTCGGGTTATCAGCGGCCATATACCAATCGGCAAACCAGTGGCAACCGCGAAGCAGGTTCGGATACTTGGAGTCACCAAAGGCAGCATCGCACATGTCCTTGACGCAACTCTGGTAGCATTCCAGCGAGCCATCATAACCGCACTTTTCTCCGTTCTGGCAGTATGTCAAGAAGCCGCCATAAGTAGCACCCCATTCAATGCCAGGCTTGGTAATTTGAAGCTGCAAGGCATTGAAGATGCCCGGTCCACCGCCCGGTACCATAAGGTCGAACTGGCCAGGTTTCACATCGTGACCGATGTTGGATGCCATCACGATGATATGCTTACCCTTAAGGGCCTTGTGCGTTCCCTTGGGAGCATTATTGCCATCGGCATCTTTAAAGCTACCGTCATACTGTAGATGGAAACACTTACCACACGAAGTTGTCGCATCGCTACCAGCAACGAAAGCATATGCCAAAGTATCATTCACAGCTACAGGGGCCATGTCAGTACAAGTGAAGCCGCCACCAGATGCAGGGCTTGCTTCCTGACATGCGTTTGGCGTATTCTGAATACCAACCCAGTAGCGTTCCAAGCCCTTGCTATAAGTGAACGTTGGAATTTCAATATCGTGGATATTGCAGACACGGGCCGTGTAATGCCTAGACTCGTATTCTGCCTGGGTATTGATCTTGGGCTTGCCTTCGGCGCCATCGGTACTCGTCTGGGAGCAATGAGCCTTGCAGGCGTCCCAATAGCGGGTATTCCAGCCGCTAGTGCCATTGCCAAGAATATTCTTGAGCGTGGGCACAGGGTACAACTTGACGTCTTCTTCGGGATTGCCAACAACCTTGACAGTTCCATTGCTGCTAGAACTTTCGGCAGCAGACGAAGTCGGTTCAACTGCAGAACTCCCCGGATTGACAGCAGAACTAGACTGCGGCGGAAGAACGCCAGAGCTAGAACCAGGATTTACCGGACCCGTGCTGGAGCTTGAACCAGGATTAACAGCGCTAGAAACCGGCGTTGCAGAAGAACCCGGAATAGCAGTACCTGCACTAGAACTACTTTCAATCCCCGGCATAGAACCAGCTTCGCAACGCTGCTGTGCACTCAAGTTGACGTTAGAGATGAGAACATTGCCCGCGTCATCCACAATGCTTGTCCCGTTAAAAATGCCAACAGGATTGTCCACAACGTCCGTGACTTTGTTATCATCACCAATAATCCAATAAGAGTTGCCCACTTCAAGCAACCAACCAGAATGGGTCAAAGTCATGTAAGAACAGACGTTTGACGGAGTAGGGCCCACCGGCGGCGTAAATGGAGATGGGGAATCATCCGAACAGGCGCCAAACATTGAAACAGCGCCCACAGCAAGCAAAGAGCTCAATAAACGTTTTTTCATAATTTTCCTTTTTACACACTTCCTCTAAAACTAGATTTTATTAGAACAAAAGGCACAAAAAAAAGTTTTTTGAAAGAGAATTAATAAAAGAAAAAGGCCGCGCATTACACGCAAGCCTTTTAAAGGGGACAGGTTGTAGGTTATAGGATTTAGGAAAAGTATCATGCGCTCCGCACATCCATATTAGACGACGAAGTCGCGATAATTAACCTATAGCCTAATACCTATTACCTAACTCCTAGTCGCGGAACTTCACCTGCTTGGTGCCGGCGACAACTTCACCGATCTGCGTCCACTTTTCGCCCTTAGCTTCGAGGTGAGCAACAACTTCAGCCTTGTCAGCCGGATCAATGAACAAGAGCATGCCCATGCCCATGTTGAACGTAGAGTACATTTCGTCCTTTTCGACAGAGCCAGCCTGCTGGATCAACTTGAAGATCATCGGAGGATCCCACGTGGTGCGGTCGATAATCACGTCAACGTTGTCCGGAAGGATACGCGGGATGTTGCCCTGGTAGCCAGAACCCGTAATGTGAGCAAGACCCTGAATCTTCTTCTTGTTGCAGAGGTCGATGAGGCTCGGGTAGTAGCTGCGGTGCGGTGTAGCAAGAGCTTCGCCGATGGACTTGTCCATGCCATCCACAACGGTGTCAACCTTGTAGCCAGCCACGTCAAAGAGCACCTTACGAGCAAGAGAATAACCGTTTGTATGAAGACCAGTAGACGGAAGACCGAGAATGATCGTACCCGGCTTGATCTTCTTACCATCGATGATGTTTTCGCGTTCGACGACACCCACGATAGTACCAGAAATATCGTAGTCACCCGGACCATAGAAGCCCGGCATTTCAGCAGTTTCACCACCGATCAAGACGAGATCGTTTTCACGGCAAGCCTTTGCCATACCGGCAACGAGCTTGTCCATGACACCCGGTTCCAGACGGCCCGTAGCCACGTAATCCAAGAAAAACAGCGGACGTGCGCCCTGAACAAGAATATCATCGCAGCAGTGGTTCACGATGTCCTGGCCCGGCAGTTCGTGCGTACCCATTTCGATATCGACCTTGAGCTTGGTGCCGACACCGTCAACAGAACTCACGAGGACAGGGTCCTTCATGCCGAGGTGGTTCAAAGTGAACAGGCCACCGAAGTTGCCCACGTCGCCGAGAACGCCCTGGTTGAATGTGGTACGGACGGACTTCTTGACACCGACCATTGCCTCATCGGCACGTGCCAAGGAAACTCCTGCGTCTGCGTAATTCATCTTTTTTCCTTTGCCCTACGAGCGGGCAGCGATTTGGCCCTATTTACGGGCGCTTTGTTTTTTCATCAATATTTCTGAGCGCATCAAGGATGAGGCTTGTCGTATCCGTCATCTGGTTGATGTTTACAACATCAGGCATCACATGCGTGTCTAGCTTGAATAACGTGTCATCGCCCCACGAAAGCATCTTTTCAAGAGCATCCGGCCCTGCAAGCTTGCCGCACTTGGCACAGCAGATTCGGCCATCCTGGAAGGCGATAAAGCCATGTTCCCCGGCACATTCGAAAATAACCGTACCAGTGATATAGCTCTTTTCCATCGTTTGCGCAAAATCTATAAACGGAAGCACTTTCGCCGAAGCCAAAAGCGACAAACGTTCGAACTCGTCAAACGCCTCATCTTTTGCACGGAGTCGGTTCGCCATCACCTTGTAAAGGTAAACCATGACACTTGGATTCTTCTCCAAGAACTTCAAAAACTCCGCCTTAGGGATGTGGAGCACCGTGCAGCCGTCTTCCGCGGCAACAATCGTATTATCGGAGGGCTCATTACACAGAATGGACGTTTCACCAAAGCAAGAACCGCTTTCCAAAGTCGCAAGCGCGCTATAGTGACCATCTGGCAGAATCTGACCGCAAATCGTGGCGCATCCACTCTGCAAAACGCAAAAGAATTCGCCATCAACTCCGCCCTGAAGAATAATCTCCCCGGCGTCGTATTCGCGAATTTGGGCATTCAACAGTAAAAAATCCGCATACTCTCTTGGCACCTGTTGCAAAAACGGTACACCAAGATCATATTGAGCGGCAATCCAATCTCCAATACCTGCGTGTGACATCATACGTTAAAAATTATAGATATTTCTGTACCATTTGTAACTAGTATCGATCGAATTTACGCTCGGAACAGTGCCTTTTATGCATTTTGTAAGATTCCAGAGGAGTTCCGCCGGCCGGGTGATGGCACCTTCGTAAAAATCGTTACCACCCCCAGGCCCCTTGCGCCCGTCATTCTGGAAAATTTTTTTCTCCCTGAAAGCCTTGATATTTTTCACACGAGGCTCAAGCGAGAGGATTTCATCGACAGTACCAAATGCAGACGGATTCACCCACATGTCCACGCTATCGGCAAGCGCATAAACCTGCTCGAACGAGAACGTTAGTTCACGGGAAGTATCGGAAGCCCACAAGTAGCAGCCGCCCGCATCGCGAACCAAGTTCGCCGTAAAACTGTTGCCGCCAGAAGCATGCCAAACACCACCGTAAGACATGCCTGCCAAAACGCGAGGACAGGATTTAGTAGGCGGTAGGAAGTCGGAAGTCGGAAGTGAGTCACTTGCAGAAGAAGCTATCATTTTTTTCAATGTTTCGTACTTATTCTTCTCTTGTTCAAAAATGGTATCGGCTTGAGCGCGGAGGCCAAACAGAATTCCGTACAACTTAATCCATTCCAGCTTTGCAAGTGCGCTGCTTTCTTGCCACTCCGACGTGAGCATCAACGGCAAGTTCGTTCTTGCAATTTGTTCGTAGTTGTCATAATCGCCGCCCGTAGTAAAGTCTAGAACCAGGTCCGGACTTAACGCCATGAGCTTTTCCAAGGCGCCCGCATCGTAACCAATGCTTGCGACAGATTTCTGCCGAGCGCGTTCGTACAAAATACTATCCACAATGTACTGCCCATCCGAGACGCCAATAATGTTGTCTCGAAGTCCAAGCCTAAGCATATATCCGACCTGCGCAGTCGAAAGCGCCACCACCCGCTTGAGCGGAACACGCAGCACGAACGCAGACTGCCATTTTTCTGGGAACCCCCGACGGCGCAAATCCGTCCCCAAACCAGCAGCCGCAGAATCCATCATCACATACTTGTGAACAAGCGTATCCTTCCCGACCACGGAGCGCACAACGGCGACATCCACCCCGCATAGCTTGCCAATCGAGAAATAATCGCTCCCCACCGGCTCAAACTGTACGGAATCGCTACAAGCAGCCACCTTCGACTCTTGCTTGTCGCTGTTGCAGCCAACTACAAAAAAAACTCCCGCCAGAGTACCGCAAAAACACAAAATCGGCAAAAATAAATGCAAAAAACGCCCTATTTTGCCGTTTTTCAATATTCCTTCGTAAATTTTCATGCACAAAACCGTAAGATAATGTATTTTATTGTTTGACTTCATATCTCTTTTATGAGATTTCCTATTAGGAGAGAGCCTGTATGAAAACAAAAATAGCCTCTTTATGCGCGGCTGCGGTATTTAGTATTCTTGCATTTGCCACTTCTTCATCTGCAGCCGAAGAAGGATTCTATGACAAGGACCACATCCGTGGCTTTGTTTCCTTTGGCGCCGACTTCCGCGGCATGACCGAATCATTCCACGATTACGTCAACAAAGTTGCCTTCATAGGACTTAAAGAAGGTACACTCAGACACAAGGGTGATTCCACAGTCTACCGATTCGCCACCAACCCCAAATACAGTCAGTTCAACGAATTCTACCCAGCCCTCCATTTTAATATTGGTGCACAATACAAGCAATTCCTGACTTGGTTCGACATCAACTTTGCTTTAACGCAGATTTCTGAAAGACCGGCAAAAAACGTACAAGGCATGGACGAGAATGGAAAGCTCTCTCCATTCCCTCTCTACGACGCACGCTGGTTCAACTATGGCGCGGACTGGATGTTCGGCTGGAAGGTTCTCGGCGAAGACGAGTTCTTCAACTTGATTCCGGCTATAGGTATCGGTTTCAACATGATGAACATCCACTTCACGTCGAACTACATCGTCACCAATACGTCGTCCTCGGAAGAAATCATCACACGCGACCGCTACTATAGCACCATCGCCGCCACGTTCAACGCAGAACTCGAAGCTCGCATACAACTTGAACAATTCTCCGTAGGCCTCTATGGCGGTTACCGCGTAGTACGTTACAACGAACTCAACGTCGAAGGATCAAACCTCGACACCGAGAACTTCAACACCGACAACGATGGCGACACCTGGTTCGTAGGTCTCCGCTTCACCTGGACGTTCTTGAGCCCCTGGGCCAAAAAGCAGCAAGACAAGCTTTAAAACAACATAGCTTTTAGACGAGCCCTGCCACTGCAGGGCTTTTTTCGTATCTAGCGTTTTCGTAACTGCATTTAGGTTCATCAATCGAATCCACAATTTTTTTCAAATACGTTCGCCAAGCGCTCGAATGTGACGGATGCTGGCTGTAAGGCAACATGAACAAATTCCTTGCGACACCATGCTTAGGCGGATACTTTTCGGCCACATCTTCCATAGCAACGTAATAACCGCTCAGTTCACGCAAGCACGAATCCGTTTTCCAGTAAACAGGCGTATCGCCCTTTAAATACTCAAAATTCCAGCCCAGCAAAAGCATGGGCACTCCTTCTCGCTTGAGCCGTTCCGGCAGCGTCGAATACTGCCCCTGTGTACTTAGCAGTACAAGAACATCAATCTTGTGATAGTAAGCATAAAGGTACGCATCTTCGACAAGCTGCATGTTCGGCCCCATTTTATCGGCCCGCGTGGGTAAATTGTAATGGACTTCAAAGCCCGCAAGCGTAAGCTGTTTTTCAAAGCGTTCCATGCCATCCCCGATGGGCGATTCAGCGACATCGGTACTCCGGACATACGGATGGTAGTAGTGCCCCTCGACCTCCACCGGACATGCCTCCCTGCCCAAAAGCCTTACAGCGTAATCCCTCACCCATCCTTTTAACGCTCTAAGATCAATACGTGAATGGTAACGATGATACTTGAGATAATACTCATTCACCTTTTTAAGCGTGTAGCCGTCCAAGAAAAAGCCAACGCGCAATACGGACAATTTGCTCGACATAAAACCTCCCGATATGTTAATGAGCTTCTACCTTATTAACACGCTTTTTTGTCGAGTTTGTCCTAAAATTTTTTGTAAAAAAATATTAGTGGTTAGGGAATGAAAATTTCGTTATTTTCCATCAACTACGCCCATAAATAAGTTCGCATTCCCTTGCGTAACAGACAAGACGGCCTTTTGCTCGCCCAAATGCTTGGGCCATTGGAATTGCAATTCCGTACCATCCATCTGCTTTTCAAACAAAAGCTGGCCATTTAGCGAGAACATGTGAACCTTTTTTGTTCCAGGCAAAGGCGTGGTGATATTTACGATTCCGTTTTGCGAGATGACACTTGCTTGCTGCGGTGAAGTTTTAGATACAGCTATAGAAGATGCCGAAACAGGACGTGTTTCCGAAATCGCTATAAATATCACACCAGTTGAACTGCTAGACATTTCTTTCATCCTACCCCACTTAAAACATGCGTTGATTTATATCTTTTATACGCATGTTCGTCAATTTCATTAGCACATGCATACCAATCTATGTACAAATGCTCCCTTACCTTTTTTGATTGATTGCCGCTATCTTTACTCAAAAAACCAACGTGAGGCCATATCTTCAAATTGGATCCACTTGATGATTCTCCAGCATAAATCATAAAAGCATACTCAACAACACCATTGCCATTATTATCGTACTGTAAAAGCCCATTTAATGAATAAAGTTACTATTTTACAATCAAAATAAATAGCATTACGCATAAATTTACACATGAAATTCATGGGAGAGTTTTTTGTCAATTCTCGCCCAACCTCGGCAATTCTTTATAGACCACAACAAAAAAAAGTTCCTGCCTCAAAAAAGCACAATAGAAACGCAGCAGGAAAATTTCTTAAAGATTCACCATCTAAAATAATCAAGTACTAAAGATGCCGGAACAGGGTCCGGCGTGACGTTCTTGCAATAAACATTACTTGCAGTCATCTCCTCCAATTGGAGGGGATTTTTTTCAACTTCACTACTATCCTAAACAAATTTGAAAACGACGATTTCATTTGAAAATTGCCAGTTTTTTCATGCCACGCTCCTCACGGTAGCTGTTCGAAATGTCCTTGAAAAAAGTCGCAGTAGATTTTCTCGGAGCCTTTTATTGTTCGCGTAGGCTAGATTGGAGGGAATCCTATTAAATAGGCCCCAGTCGATATGCTATTGCATCTGGCGGAAAATTTGATTATTTACTAACCGGATATAGATTTTAAATATCCGCATCTACTTCAGACCTAAATCAACTTGCGGTCGTTGAGGTCATCGAGGAGCGAACCCGGCATCCATTTCTTTTGCTTTTGGTAATCCGGATCGTCGAGCTTTTTACGTTGTTCGTTAGCCTTGGTTTCATCGCCAGCATCGTGATAGATGCGGATGAGATTCAAGATGGAGCACCAATAGCGAATGGTTTTTCCGGTGCGTTCGAGATAATCGGCAGCGCTCTTTTCGTAGATGGCGGCAGCTTCGTCATAGCGATTTAGCCTGTAAAGCATGTCGGCCTTGATTTGGAGCATCACCGGATGGTTCGGTGCCTTTTTGAGCCCACGTTCGGCAAGCGAAAGCCCTGTCTTGAAATCCTTGCGGTCATAGTGCATCCAGATGAGCGGCGTCAAGAACAGCGGCCAGAATCGGGCCGAGCGCAAAGAACCGGAATCGAGAATCTTGAGGTATGCCTCGCGATTGTCCGACTTGAACGGAAGCCATCCAAAGCTATTATCGATGTAATAGGCGTAAATCGAGTAAAACGCCTTCGATTCAAAATCCTTGGCATCTTCAAACTGATTTGCAGCCGAGCGGGTCTGCATGGCGCCCTTGACGGAGTGTCCCGTTTCCGTGAGCACATAGCCAATCTCGAAATTGCGGAGCGCATCCCACAAGCCTTCGGTCTTGCAGGTTTCGAGATTCTTGGCGGCAACCTTGAGCGACGTGGTATCGCCCTTGTCGTCGTACATGCTCACGCGAATGATGTTCTGGAACACGCAGCCAACGCCATCGTTTTCGAGGCGGAGCTTGCGAGCCAGGTTGAACGCTTCGACATAGTTAAGTTCCATCGTTTTTTGCGTGATCTTTTCGGCAAGTTCGTTTTGAGCCGGAGAAAGCGCAAAAGTATTTTCGTCGGCAAACGAAAAGCCGGCGACCATTAAAAGCGGAACGATGAATCTCTTTAACATTATGGACAATTTAGAAACTTTTGATGTAGCACACCACATTCCACTTTGGAATATGGCAAAGACTTGTTTCCGAATGTAAAAAAATATATAAATACAATAGATGCCAATAAGAAATAAACATCTTATCAACAAAATTAGATAATTTTAAACTCTAAGTTGTTGAGGCACGGGAAGTTATAATGAGTTGAATGAGAGATATTCCAGAAGGATGAAAATGAATGTAGGCTAAAAACATTTAAACGGAGGTTTCCATGAAGATGCTCCAGAAAACGCAGACCACGGCTCTTTACTACCTGTTCCATACGGGCTTCCAGACCTTCAAGGAACGGATTAAAGATGAACTGACTTCTACGAGCGGCGTAAACCTTGAAGACATCATGGACGACTCGAACCTATATGCCTACTACCAGCAAGGCGAATCGGCAGATTTTGTGGCAGCATGCATTGCCGCGTACTGCTAAAATATAATTCTCCTCCTAGTAAAAGGCCCTGTGGTTTTTGCCACAGGGTTCTTTTTTATAAGAGCGATTAGAATTGTATGGAATCCCTCCCTGACGGTCGAGAATGACCATAGCCGCGATACTCGCCTTGTAGGGAGTCTCCTAGCGGAGTGACTGCGGCGCGAGACGTTATTTCTTTTTCTTGGGCTTGGCGTTCTTTTCGGCAACATCCTGCTTTTCGCAGGCCGTGACGACTTCGAACTTGCCCTTGTTTACGGTCACGATTCGCGTGTTGGCATTTGCACCGTGACGGAACTTGATATCACCGTAAATACCCTTGAAGTCCTTTGTCGCATTGATGTAATGCGTCATGTCATCATCCTGACCCGAAACGGCAGCCAGAGCACTAAAGATGATGTTGGCGGCATCATAGCTAAGTCCACTTACTTTGTCTTCACCAGGTTCAACACCCCAACGAGCGGTGAAGTCCTTCACGAAGTTCGTGTAAGCGATATTTCCCTTGTTCATATCGAGGCTCGGGACACTGAAATAAGAACCTTCCACAAGGCGCTTGCCCTGGATCAAGAGTTCACGACCGTACCAGCCGGAAGTTCCAAGATATGTGCCGGAGACCTTGTTGAATGCGGCCTGGCTCACCATGGCGCCAGCATCGGCCGGGTTTGTTGCCGGGATAAAGAGGCCTGGGAAATCGCTAGTTGAATCGGCAAGGTAAAGCTTGCGATCTCTCGGATTCACGGTATTGAGGTCGCTCAAGCCCTTCGCAATATTGCGGCGGCGGTTCACCTGACTAAAACGGACGTCGCGGAGAAGATTGAATTCCGTCTTGTAGTCCGGACGGCCTTCTTCGTAATTGCGGAAACCGACAACGGCACCGCCACGGCGTTCAACAGCCTTGGTAAAGCTTTCGGACATTGCCGTACCGAATTCACCAAGCGGGCTCATCACGCCAAACTCGCGAATATCGAGGCACTTGATGGCAAAGTCAGCAATGGTCTGGGCGAGGTTGTCCATGGTGATATTCACCTGAAAAATGTTCGGACCAAGCTTTGCAATGCCTGCATCAGTAGCAGTCGGAGTAAGCATCGGCACGTGCTGGAAGTTACTGCCAAGCCATGCAGCCACGGACGTTGCCGGAGCACTCATGATCGGGCCTACAATAGCGATGATGCTATCCTGATTGACAGCGCGCTGCGTACGCATGAGGGCGATGGCGGCATCGGCATGCGTATCCTGGAAAATGATATTCACCTTGTCCTTGAGTCCGGCCTGTTCGTAAGCGAGGAGAGAACCCTGAACAGCGGCGGCGCCGAATTCGGCATAGTCGCCCGAAAGCGGAGCAAGAACGAGAACGGTCGGAAAACCTGCACCGAGACCTTCAAGAGCGCTGATTCCCTTCTTGGCGGTCTTCTGCAAATTCTCGGAGGAACTCGTCTTGAGAACCTTCTTGTACCAGTACCTTGCAGCGCGGTAACGCTTGGCATTCTGGCATTCACGGCCAATCTGGAGCTGCATCCAGCCCATCACTTCGCGATCGACAGGATACTTTTCAAGCAAAGACTGGAGCTGGTCTGCCGTAAGGAGCGAGGCAGCCAACGTCTGGATAACAACATCCTTAGCACGAGACCTTGCAGCCGGGTTGGTCGAATAAGAAAGCACACGGAGCATCGCTTCGACGCCATCGAACACGGAGCCCTTTTCGACATCGACAACGGCACGTGCAAGTTCCATACGTTCGCGGTAAGCGGACTTCACATGGTATTCCAAGAAGCGGGATGCCACATCGTGAGCATCGTCCTTCTTGCCGGTGCGCAAGTAGCATTCGGCGAGCATGACAGAAGCCTTTTCACCATCGAGCTTGCGGAACGAAGAGCTATAAATCTTTTGCAGCGGTGCAATTGCATCCGAGCAGCGGCCACTCTTGACCACCGACTTTACCTTTTCGACATCGTCCTGTGCAAAAACCGACGTCGAAAGCATTGCAGCTAAAAATAAAGGAAACAAGCGATTCATATTTAACCTCGCCGTCTTACTGGAAGCTATCGGCGGCCTCCTGTATTACAAAATGTTCTTTCTTGATTTGCTTTTGAAGAGATTCGGGGAGCTTGGACCAGTCGATAACATCAACACGGAACGGGAGTCCGCTTTCGACAAATGCCTTTTCCACCGAAGTCATGTCATCAAGGGCAATGGGGGAGTCCGAAATGACAACCAATTCCAAATCCGTTTCCGGGGTCAAATCCACACCCGTCACACGCGTACCGTACGCCCAGACTTCAAAGCCCTCAAAGTGGAGCCCAAGTATTCTCTGTACGGTTTCTAACTGATCCGATTCTAAACAAAGAGTCATAGTTCTTTCAAATATAGTTAATGTATTTTGACACTGAATGACATCAAAGTCTATCAGGCACAAAACGGAGGAACCAAATTTCGGTATCGCTACCGACACGGACAGGCGGTCCCCATGAATCAACACCGCTAGAGACTAGCCATTTGACCTGATCCAATTCTCCAAGACCATACGCAAGGCGCCAAACCCAGTTAATAATAACGGTTCCCGGGAAGAATTGACCGTTGTGAGTGTGACCGGACATGGCAAAGTCGGGGCGACGACCGGGATGTTCTTCTTCGATGCCGCGCGGCTGGTGATCCAAGAGCAGCCAGGGGAGTTTTGCAGCCTCCATCGGAGGGCGCAAGTCAAAAAGCGGCTTACGTTCGACATCGCGCATTTTGGCAACGCTGAAATCAACGCGACCGGTAATGCAGGCAAACGACGTACAGACCGTAGAATCTTCGAGCACGACAAAGCCGTTATTCTGCATCCATTTTTTGTAGTCGCTGCCTTCACGTTCAACAAAACCTTCGTGATTCCCGTCGATGGCAATAGCAGCGACCTTGGCGGTTGCCGCTAGCTTTTGCACAAGGAAGTCGTATTCCCAAGCAGAAAGTGTTGTATCCACAACGTCGGCAAAGTCACCACCAAACAGAACCAAGTCCGGATGGAGACTGTCGGACACATGTACAATACGTTCC
Source organism: Fibrobacter succinogenes (assembly GCF_902779965.1). Classification (NCBI taxonomy): domain Bacteria; kingdom Pseudomonadati; phylum Fibrobacterota; class Fibrobacteria; order Fibrobacterales; family Fibrobacteraceae; genus Fibrobacter; species Fibrobacter succinogenes. The sequence goes on from NZ_CACZDK010000019.1 coordinate 13,270, forward strand.
ATCTTTTCGCGATTGAACAAGGGATCGATGTGGAGGTCGCTAAAGAACACGGCCGTAAATTCCTTTTCCGTCGGGATCGCCACCTTGAAACTGCGGACATGGAAATTCTCGTTTGCACTGCTGCCTGCAATACGGAAAATAATCGTGAGTAGCACAGAAACAAAAAGCAAAAGCCTTGAGACCGAAATAACAAGACGCGGGTCAATCGGCTTCTTCACGATAGCACGGCGGATGCCTCGGACAATCCACCAGAGGGTATAGAACATCAAAGCTTCGCAAAGCCATACCGCAAAGAACGACATGCAAAGCGAGGCAAAATAACTTGTTCTAAGTAAGAGACAAACAGGAAGGAGGATAACCGTTGCACCGGCAATAATGCTCCCCTTGATTCCAGGCGCCACATTCCTCACATTCATGAACAGGAAGAGTACGCCAAAAATGAGAATAAAAAAGAATATCATTTCAGTTTTTCCTGGATGAGCGAAAGAACTTCGCGATGGACTTCGTCGGGAGTACGGTCGGCATCGACGATGCTCACGACATCGCTATAATCGCGGCCGGCAGCAAGGTAGCCTTCGCGGACGCGTTCAAAGAATTCCGCTTTTTCGCTTTCGAGGCGATCGGGCGCACCGCCACGAGTCGCCATTCGCTTGCGGCTTGCCTCAACAGTCAAGTCGAGTACCACGGTAAGTTCCGGGAAGCAGGAGCCACAAGTGAGTTCCGTCAGACGCTGAACCTTGTCTGCCCCGAGCCCGCGGGCATAGCCCTGATAAGCAAACGTGCTCCACGCAAAACGATCAGCGATGACAATGTTCCCAGCATCGAGCGCCGGCTGGATAATTTCGTGAATCACCTGGGCGCGAGCGGCATTGTACAACAAGAGTTCGGTATCGTCTGCCATGATGCCCTTGAAAGCGGGGTCAAGCAAAAGCTCGCGAATGCGTTCGGAAATTTTAGCACCGCCGGGTTCGCGCAGCCTCACGACCTTATGGCCTTCGGATTCTAGCACGCGAACGAGCATGTCGATTTGTGTAGACTTTCCGGAACCGTCAATGCCTTCGAGGCTGAAAAATTTCTTCGCAGTTTTCATAAGAACAAATATGCAAAAAAAAATAACATTCGTGGATTAGGGCAATTGATTTTATATCCATATATCTTTTTCCCATTAATAAATAGCCTGACAAAAAATGATTCTAGAATAGAATCGACTTTCATCAACAACCTTAAAATTCATCCATGTTGGATTATAATTTCCGTATTTATAAATAAAAAAAATTATTGAAATAATTTATACTTCTACATATGGGGAACTTTAAGAAAATATCTCGTTTCTTAATTTTATCTATAGCTTTTTTTATAAATGGCTGTGGTGGTGTATCTACTCATGTTAATAATTTCAACATGGAAGTTTCTGAAGCACCTGAGGTGTAAGTGTTACAACATCACCTATTATATCTAATTACTTTACAATTGGCTATTATTTAAGTAAACATATATCCGTGACAGCTGGGGTTATAGGTACATCAAGTAGCTCAGATATGCAATGGGCCACATCTTTTGGATTAAATTTTTACCCATTTTAGCTATACACCCTTTGTAAAAAGCCAAGATATCATAAACAGCATGTTAATAACAAAGTAACAATATGTATTTCCCAAAACATGTGATTTTCAATATCAAATAAATTTTGTAAAAAATCCTCGGCGGGGAAGCCGAGGATTTTTCAATTACGTTTTGTGCGAGAGTGCTCGCGATTCTTGGAAGGAGATGCCCGATTAAATCGGGCATGACAATTTTGAATTATCTAGTAACTCTTATTCCACGTCCTTGCCGTGGCACTTCTTGTACTTGAGGCCAGAACCGCACCAGCAGAGGTCATTGCGACCGAGCTTTGCACCGGCCTGCTGTTGGGCGCGCTTCACTGCGGCAGCGAGAGCCGGGTTCACACGGTTCGGGCGGGTGCCCGGAAGTGCGCTTTGCGGCATCGGCTGGGAATCCTGATCTTCAGAAAGAGCGTTCGTTTCAGAAGAAGCGGCTTGGCCAGCGAGACCTGCAGCCTTGGCACCATCGGCGCTCAATTGTTCTTGCGCTTCGGCAGGCGTCCCTTCGGCAGGCTCAGGGACCTTATCGGTTGGTGAGCTTGTCGAACCATCGGCGGCCTTGCGTTCGGCGTCGATCTGTTCCTGGCTCTTGAGCTGGAGCTGGTCCGGAGAAACCGTCACACCGTTCGGGAGCGTGATGCGGATATTCAAAATGCGGAGAGCCGTGAGCGTTGCAATCTTTTCGAGGCAGCTTTCGAACATCTTGAAGCCGTCGTTCTTGTACACCATCAGCGGATCCTTCTGGGCGTATCCGTGGAAGCGGATAGCATCCTTCAACTGGTCCATAGCATACAAGTGTTCCTTCCAAACTTGGTCAATCGTCATGAGGAGGAAGCGACGTTCGATATTACGGAAGTCTGCATCCGGAATAATCTTCGTGAGCTTGTCGTAACGCACCTTGCAGAGGTCGATAATTTCGTCGAGCACCTGTTCCGGAGTCTTCGTTACAGCTTCTTCAAGCGTGAGACTGTATTCCATGCCGAGCGTGCGCTGCAAGTCTGCATGCAAGTCTTCGAGCTTCCACTGTTCCGGATAGCTCTTAGCCGGGATGTAAGCGGAAACCTTGATATCGCAAGCGTCTTCGATTCGGTTCATGATTTCGTCACGGATATCTTCACCGTTCAAGATGCGGCGGCGGAGCCCGTAAATCACCTTGCGCTGTTCGTTCATCACGTTATCGTAGTCGAGCAAGTGCTTACGGATATCGAAGCTCTGGCTTTCGACGCGACGCTGTGCACCACGGATAGAGCGGGACACGATCGGGTGGGTAATCACTTCGTCTTCACCCACGCCGAAACGGTTCATGAGGTTCTTGACGTTGTCGCCACCGAAGATACGCATCAGGTTATCATCGAGGCTCAAGAAATACTGGCTAGAACCCGGGTCACCCTGACGGCCGGAACGACCGCGCAACTGGTTGTCGATACGGCGAGATTCATGGCGTTCTGTACCGAGCACATGCAAACCGCCGAGTTCAGTCACTCCCGGTCCAAGCGCAATGTCGGTACCACGACCAGCCATGTTCGTTGCAATCGTCACCTTGTCCTTGTGACCGGCGTACTGGATGATTTCAGCTTCGCGGCCATGGTTCTTGGCGTTCAAGACTTCGTGCGGGATGCCTTCCTTTTCGAGCATGCCGTGGAGGATTTCGGACTTTTCAATGGAAGCCGTACCCACGAGGAGCGGCTGGCCCTTAGCGTGGCGTTCCTTGATTTCGGCCACGATAGCGCGCCACTTGGCATCTTCGGACTTATAGACCAAGTCCTGCAAGTCCTTACGGATGCACGGCTTGTTCGTCGGAATGACCCACGTGTTCATGTTGTAAATCTTGATGAATTCCGTGGCTTCGGTTTCTGCCGTACCGGTCATACCCGAGAGCTTCTTGTACATACGGAAGTAGTTCTGGAACGTAATCGTTGCAAGCGTCTGGTTTTCACGGCGTATAGGCACGTTTTCCTTAGCTTCGATAGCCTGATGGATACCGTTAGAATAGCGGCGGCCTTCCATCAAGCGGCCCGTGTTTTCGTCAACGATGATGATTTCGCCATCACGCACAATGTAGTCAACATCTTTTTCGAAGAGGTACCAAGCGCGGAGAGCGTTATCGAGGAAGTGAACCCAGTCGGCATGTTCGCCATAGAGGTTCGTAATGTGCATCAAGTCCTGGATGTGGAGCACGCCCTTTTCGGTAAACTGGATGTTCTTGTCCTTTTCATCGACAGAGAAGTCCTTGTTGCGGACGAGCTGCTTGGAAATTTCGTTGGCCTTTGCGTACTTTTCGGTAGCGTCTTCGGCCGGACCACTGATAATAAGCGGCGTACGGGCTTCGTCAATCAAGATAGAGTCGACTTCGTCAACGATACAGAAGTTGAGTTCACGCTGCACGAGCTGGTTCGGTTCAACAGCCATGTTGTCACGGAGGTAGTCAAAGCCGAATTCGTTGTTGGTACCGTAAGTCACGTCGGAGTTGTAGCTTTCGCGGCGCTGTTCCGGATTGAGGCCATTGATAATGAGACCGACCGTAAGGCCGAGGAACTTATAAACCATGCCCATCTGCTTAGCGTCACGGCCAGCGAGGTAATCGTTCACCGTCACCACATGCACGCCATGGCCAGAAAGACCGTTCAAGTAAACCGGGAGAGCGGCAGCAAGCGTCTTACCTTCACCGGTTGCCATTTCGGCAATTGCACCTTCATGGAGCACAAGGCCACCAATCATCTGCACATCAAAAGGCAACATGCGGAACGGCTTCACGGAATCCGGATAGAGTTCGCGAACCTTAGCGTAAAGAGCTGCCGGCAAGTAGACTTCCCATTCGTTCTTTCCGCTTTCGAGTTCGGCCTTAGCCTTGTTTACAGCTTCCTGGAGTTCCGGGCCGAGGCGGCTAAAATCAAAGCCAAATTCCGGCTTGAAAATGTTGAAGATACCCAAGCGGCGGTCGCAAGCTTCGCGGCAAACCGCAAATGCTTCAACCTTGATATCGTCGAGCGTTGCGCCGTTATTCAGTTTTTCGCGGAATTCCGCACTCTTTGCAGCGAGTTCAGCGTCGTCCAAAGTTGCAAGGGCCTTGCAGGCTTCGTGAATCTTTGCAATCACCGGGCGGAGCTGCTTCACCTTACGTTCATGAGGTGTACCAAAAATCTTATGGAGTACTGTATCTACAATGCTCATGGTTATCCTTTATAATTACCCCTCGGAATTCCGTAGGGCATGATTTAAAATTAAACGTGGTTAAAAGTAGCAAAAGATGTGCCACTTCATCCAACGTTTCAACTTGAAATAGCGGCTAATCGCCTAAAATTTAGTTTTTATTCAATAAAGTATGTCATGCGGGCGGGGCCCCAGCTCAGAGTTAATTTAAACCCATCCTGGCGCAAGCGCCAACCTTACGGCTCAACCATGACCATACAAGTATGGTCGCGGCATTGACGCTTTGCGTCATGCTAAACGGCTCAGTTATATTCATACAAGTATGAATGCAACATTCGCCTTGAGGCATACTCGCCTTTTAAGGTTGTGGCCGACGCTTCCATTCTCACAACGTCAACCTATCATTTCGTTATAACAAGCTAACATCCCACTTAACACTAAATAATTATAGTCTTGATACTCATTTTTATTTTTGCACGAATAAACCAAAACATCAATAATGTTATATTAGCAATATGAAAAAACTGGATTTTGCCAAGGGCTTTTTTGTACTCGCAGCGGGATTTTTATTCTCCGCACCCGTGAGTGCACAGACGAATGACGCTGAACTTTTAAAACATCCCGAATTTACATCGAGCAATTATCTCGTGTACCCAGAACCCGTAAATATTAAATACACAAAGGTTCCCGCCGGATACAAGCCGTTCTACATCAGCCATTACGGAAGGCACGGTAGCCGCTACCACCACGACTCAGACGAATACAAATACCTCTACAAGACACTTTCCAAGGCAGATTCCGCAGGCAAGCTCACCGAAACCGGTAAGCAAGCGCTCGCCTACGCCAAAGTCCTCGCCACCGAAGCCGCCCCGCGCAAAGGCGACCTCACGCAAGTAGGCGTCAAACAGCACGAGGGAATCGCAAACCGCATGTACAAGAATTTTGGGGAGGTTTTTAAGGACTGGAATGTCGGCGGAAAAAAAGTCACACCACATGTCAAATCGTATGCAAGCACCAGCGGACGTTGCATCGTGAGCATGACCGCCTTCATCGGGGAACTCCGTTCGCTCCATCCGAAAATCAAACCCGAACTCATCTCTGGCAAAAGCTACATGAAGTTCATCAGTGCCTTTGACTGGGGCAAACTCGACTATTCCAAAGTCAAGACCTACACGGACGAAAGCGACAAGCTTTGGCAACAGGTGAACCCACAACCGTTCTTGAAAAAAATATTCAACGACAGCAATTACGTTGCAAAGAATATCGAAGCAGACAAATTCTACAACCGCTTCTTTGAAATCGCAACATCGCTCCAGGGCATGGACAAACCGCTGCTCGACGAAATCGCCCAAGCCGCCAAAGTCCCCGCCGATTCATTCGTAAACTTGTTCACAACCGAAGAAAAAATTACACGTTGGAAAGCGCAAAACGCCTGGTGGTACAGCCTCGAAGGCACAAGCCCGCTAATCAATCGCCCCGACGGACTCAACTTTGCAAAACCCACTCTACAGAACATTATTGAAGAAGCTGACGAAGCCATTGCCGTAGACACAACGATAAACGCACGCGGCAAATCCACCAGCACGAAATCCGAGATGCGTGCGACTTTGGAAAAGCAAGCAACGCCAATAGCCGCGACACTCCGCTTTGGCCATGACGCCACACTCCTCCCGCTTGCAGCCCTCATGCAACTCCCGGTTGCAAACGCCAAAGTTTCCGACCTGTCCAAGCTGCACGAACAGTGGAACGACTTTAGAATCATCCCGATGGCCGCAAACCTGCAGATGATATTCTACAAGGCAGCAGGCAAGCCCGTCCTCGTCAAAATCCTGTACAACGAAATCGAACAGACACTGCCCGTGCCCTGCGGCACTTCAAACGAGAGACTAGAGACGAAAGACGAAAGAACTATTCTAAAAGTCTCACAAAATTGCCCCGCGGCTCCGTACTACCGCTGGGACGATATCCGCAATTTTTATAACGACCTTCTCCAGAAATAGTTTATCATGAAAAAATCAATCGCACTCCTTTTTTGCATCGCCACAACGTCGCTTTTTGCCGCCTCCAACGCCACCAAAAGCGCTAACGCCGACGCAATCGAACGCCTCATAAACGAAGGCGTACAGTTCCACGAGCAAGGTCAATTTGACGATGCCATCGCCAAGTACAAACAGGCCGAAAAGAAAGACCCGAAAAACGCACTCGTCAAATACGAAATGGCTTTCACGTACCACGCCAAGCGCGATTTAGACAAGGCACTCACATACGCCAAAGCCGCGACAAAACTCAAGACAGAAAACATCGACGAAAATCTTTATAGCCTGCTCGGAAGCATCTACGATGAAAAAGGCATGCCCGATTCCGCGCTCGCCATTTACCGCGAAGGATTCAAGAAGTCGCCCAACTCGGCCAACATTCCGTATAATGCGACCATCACGTACATGCGCAAGAACAACGCCGACAGCGCCTACGCCTGGATCAAACGCAGCATCAACAACACACGCACGCACGAAGGCAGCTACTATTACGCCGGATTCTTGGCAAGCCAAATCGGCAAGTGGCCCGCGTTTTACGCTTACACGATGTACTCCACGTTCATCTCCAAAAAAGCCGAAATCATCCGCGACAACCTTTCGAGACTTTACGGCAAGACCAAATACCTCGTTATAAAAAAAGACAACGCCGTCGAAATGAACACGCCGAACATCAAGCAAACGGATAGCGATTCCACCGTCAACAAAGAATTCCTGCTCGCCATCCAGACCATGCTCACCATGGATACTCTCGGAACCCGCAAACTTTACGACAAGGATTCCACCTCGGAGCAACAAACCGAATTCCTAATCCACATCTTGGAAAAAACAATCAAGCTTGTCGCCTTCACCGACGAAATCAACGACCCCATCCAAAGATTTTTTCAAGGCCTAATTCGCGAGAGATTGGTCAACGCCTTTATCTATACCATCTGCGAACCGATTGACCGACCGACATTTGCGCAATGGCTTATCAAAAACCGCACTGAACAAGCACGGCTCTTCCAGTGGTTCAACAAAGAATGGTTGATGCTTTAATCTTCAAAGGAACCTTATGCGATTTTTTGTACCCACAAATATTTACATCGAAAACGACTGCGTCAAAAATCATGCAGACCTTCTATGTGCCATCGGGCAGCGCGCGCTCATCATTACAGGACACAACTCCGCCGCCGCAAACGGTTCACTAAACGACGTGACGAACACCCTGATTGCAGGCGACATTCCATACCTGATATTCAGCGAAGTCGAAGAAAATCCATCAACGGATACCGTAGAAAAAGCCACACAAATCGCACAAAAATTTAACGCCGACTTTATCATCGGCATTGGGGGAGGTTCCGCCATCGATGCCGCCAAAGCCGTGGCGCTCCTCCTCGTAAACCCCGACATCAACGCAGATGAAATTCACAACGCACCAAACCATCCGCGCAACCACGCGCCCGTCGTAGCCGTACCAACAACATGCGGAACAGGCTCCGAAGTAACGCCAGTTTCCATCATCACAAACCATAAAATCAATCTCAAGAAAAGCATCCCGCATGTTATTTTCCCTGAGCTCGCCCTCGTCGATGGAAAATACCTTGCCTCCGCAAAAAAGCAACTGATTGTGAACACCGCAGTCGATGCGCTTGCCCACATGGTCGAAAGCATCCTCAACGTGAAATCGAACTTGCTCAACCGCATGTGCCCAGAATACGGCCTCAAACTCTGGGGCGAAATCAAATACGCGCTACTCTTAGACTGCGATAATGGCGACAAAAATGGCGCTGCACCAAACGCAACACCCATCGATGCAATCTTGTACGAAAAACTCATGCTCACCTCGACAATCGCCGGCATGTCCATCGCGCAGACAAGCACCGCCGTACCGCATGGAATGAGCTACGACCTCACACTCCACGCAGGCATCCCGCACGGCCCCGCAGTGGGATATTTCCTCGCCGCCTACGTAGAAGTCTGCGCCAAGTTCGTCCCGCAAGACGTCGAAAAAATCCTCTCGCTCTTGGGGCTCAAAAACGCCGAAGAATTTAGGGAAATGCTCTGCAAGCTCATCGGCACATGCACCGTCACCCGCGAAATGCGAAACCAATTCGCTGCCGCGATGAAAGAGAACCACTCCAAACTCGACCTCGTCCCGGGAAAAATCACCCCCGAAGACATCGACTACATCTACAAAAAATCGCTAGTGGTGGAGTAGGGGAGACGGGAAAAGGAACCTGCGATAAAATGCGCAGGAATGCCCCTCTTTGAAGTCATCCTCCGCAAGGAGGAACCATACAATCTCGATTTACACCTGCATTAATACACACCCCAAAATTTATATATTGCTTATGTAACTCGAAAAAATCGGAGTCATAATGAAAAAAGCTTTAATCGCCGTCGCAGTCGTTGTCGTCATCCTGCTCATCATCGTGGGAAAATGCATCGGCACTTACAACAACATCATCGCCCTCGAAGAAGGCGTCAAGGCACAGTGGGCACAAGTCGAAAACACTTACCAGCGCCGCTTTGACCTCATCCCGAACCTCGTCAGCACCGTGCAAGGCGAAGCCAACTTCGAAAAGAGCACCCTCACCGAAGTCATGGAAATGCGTAGCCGCATGGGCGGAACCATCAAACTCGACGAAAGCCTCATGAACGACGAAGCCGCACTCAAACGCTTCCAAGAAATGCAAGGCTCCCTCGGTGGCGCCCTCCAGCGCCTCATGGCCGTCTCCGAAAACTATCCGGATCTCAAGAGCAACAAGAGCTTCCAGGAACTCCGCGTACAACTCGAAGGCGCCGAAAACCGCATCGCCGTGGAACGCAAGCGCTACAACGAAACCGTCAAGGAATACAACACCACCATTCGCCAGTTCCCCACAAACCTCGTCACAGGATTCGCAGGCGCCTCGCCAAAAGCCCTCTTCTCCGCTGACGCCGGCGCAAGTACAGCCCCGAAAGTGCAGTTTGATATAAAGTAAAGTTACGCGGCTTCGCTGCAGTTAACTGAAATGCGAAACGGTCACCCCGGACTCAGAGTTCCGGGGACACCTTATGATAAAATGACAGCGTCATCCTGGAGGGCAACGCCCGATAGGATCCAAAACAATTCGTCATTCTGGGCAAAGCGAAGACAACTCAGAAGGTGAGCGTTGCAAAATCTAAACCTGCGAAAAGCATTTAAAACGGTCATCGTGAAACACGATGACCGAATTTTTTATTTCCCCATAACCTTATGGGTTCTGTCCAATTGTTCAATAATATCCTCTTTAAATTTCCGTAATGGATACTGTTTATCACGAATATTAAGAGGCTTTCCCAATATTATATTTTTTATTCGACGAGTATATGCTTTAACGATTATTGAATTATTAATATCATTATTGCCACCTCCCAGTTGAGCTTGTAAAATCAACTTTGTTATTTCATCAATTCTAGGCTTACAATAATATCGATAACGAGCAAATAAATCTTTCAGCTCTATTTGCTGACATGAATACAATTCATTCAAATGAAAAGCCTCTATTGAGTTTTCAATTTTTCTTTCCATTTCTTGAGGTAAGGAATTGTTCCTTTTTATTTTAACACATATAGAATTTTCTATTGACGTCTCATCGTTTATTTCTCCATAAAAAGCATGAAACCAAGCTTTTTTCTCCACATCATCATCAGAATCCTTACATTCAAAAGCCTCTTCATACGGATAAAGAACAAATGCCCTTCCATCCACATCATATTTAAATTCTTCATGTTCAGTTTGTTCAGTTTTACTCGCATATTTATTTAGAATATCTCCTTTTTGTTGATTACATTGAGGACAAGAAGGTATGAAATTATACAAAGAACATGAAAGGTAAGGATAATCAGATTGAGGAAAATAATGATCTAATTGGGGACGACCATCACCATCACCTATTGTAAAAATATATTGTCTTCCGCAATAAGGACATACATCTACATGCAATTGCTTCGTAAATTCATATGCACTCCATCTTTTTTTTTCAAGTACCTCACCATTATCTTTTTTTATTTGAAAACTACCTCCTTCAAAATCTCCGTAACCAAAATATTCTTTTAAAATTTGCCCCACACTCCATTCCCGTGATTCTGTCCAACCACGTTTTTGAATTTTTACAAGTATGTTTTTCACATAATTATACTGTTCAAAAAAAAAGTTATTCTTTTCTGCCAAAAAATGTAATATTCCAGGATTAGCCAATACAATTTCTTTTAGTATAGACTTATCCCATCCTAAAAAACGCTCTATAAAAGACAATACATTTTTTTTCCCATTTGGCAAAATATCTTTTAATGGAATATCTTTATTTTCTAAATAATACTCATACCATTCCCAATGAAGATTTTTAATTTCTTCAGAAAGTTTTATTTTAATCATTTTCTAATGGCTCCACCTCATCAATCAAACTTCTAATTACCGAATCGCCAATACAATCCAAAATATATTTCGCTTCTTCCACATCGGTTATCTTCGACTCAACTCCCTGTTTCTTTTTTACTAATTCTTTCAATTTCCATTCAGCAAAAGCACCAATTGTATGCTCCATAAAAAACGAATCATAAAACATTTCACCAATATTTTCTGCAAAGGTCCTTCGTTCTTTTCCCGAATAATCTTGACCACCTTCTTTCAAGAATAGAACATTGCTAGTAGGAATATCTGACAATATAAATGGAGAATGTGTTACTAAAAAAATGTTAATTACACATTTCTCATTTATTTTTCTAATCTTTAGCATTTGAAGCAACGTATTTACAAATGTTCGCTGATATTCGGGGTGGAAACAAACCTCTATTTCATCAAAAACGAGATTAATGTATTTATACGCTAAACGATCTCCTCCATTAGCCTCATTTGATGTCTGCACAGAAATCAAATTCATTAAATGATATAAATGCGTTGAAATCGTTTGATATTTTTGATGTTCACCAGAACTCAACTGTTTATAATCAATAAGAACATTTTTCGTTTTATTTTTTAATTCAATATTTTTTTCAAAAATCGAAGGAGGCAAATGTTCAATAATATCTCCTAAATTTTTTTCTTCATATCTATCATAAAATAATTTTATATATTTTTTATAATCAAATTTAAAGCCCGCAACTAACGTACGTATTATTTCGTCCCCTAAACCTAAAAAATTAATTGCTCTTTTCGCCTTTATCTCTATATGAGATTTTCCATTTAAAATTTTATCCATTAACTTTTCTTGCAACTCTGCCGTCAATACAGGCTCGGGCCTAGTTATACTATAATAACCTTTTTCATCAAAAGGACTAAATTCTCTATATCCTAAATACTCAGGATACCTTAATACAATTTGACAAATTTTTTTATACAAATAAAGCAAACATATTTTTTTCGCTCTAGGAGACTCCTGTAATATACTAAAATTAAATTTTTCCTTTAAATATTTAAACCTGGTATCAATGTGCAAATAATTATTTAAATATTCCTCAAAATTTTTATCAATACGTCCCTTTTTCACTATAGGATTTCCTTCCTTTATAAGAAAGGTATGAATTAACGAAGAAAAGTATTTTTGTAAATCTTCTTCCTTTTTAACGGAAAAATCATAAACAATATTCTCTAAAGAATAATCATCATCTATTTCTTTATCTTTTATCATTAAAGCAACAAATCTTTCTTTAGAAAGTTCTAGTTCGTTTTCCATATCTATTACACCATAATTTCGATATGGGTTTAAAACAATAGATCGCTTATAACCGTCATTCTTGTGAAAAATTGAATCAATCCAGCTAGATGTACATTCTTCATCCCACTGCTTATCTCCATCTTTTTTATGCACATAAACTTCACATATATAATTTGAAGAAATAAAAGATTGTAATGAATAATTAGATACAATTGTATAGAAAAAATTCTTTAGTTTTTCAGGCATCTCTGTATCAGAGATCCCTTTATACTTATCTTCTTTTTCTTCATATTTCTCTTTAAAGTCAGCACGATTCTTTTTGTCTATTTCAAATACTAAATCATCAAAACCAATTTTATCCCCATTACATGTTAAAACAAAAGGATTATTTTCAATAGTGAAATAAATATTTAAGTATAAATTTTTTACATAATACAAATCGGCTGCACCAGGACGATCATTTCCCCTTTCAAACATATATGAGAAATTATTTATAGCCATATACATCAAATCAAGTACAGATGTTTTTCCAGAACCATTTTTTCCCACAATAGCTTGAATATTGATTTTATCCCCAAAAAAGGAATTTGGGTAACTTTTTCTTTTTTTTTGTAAAATAAGATTTCCACTTTCGGCAAATTCCTTTTCATAGAAATCATTAAAAAAGAATCGTTTAGGCAAACTTGATTTTGAGAAATCCTCCGCAGTCAAAAGATTTTTATAAATGTTTCCATTTGTTTCAACAATATCTTTAGATGCAGTTATCTCTAGACAATTAATACTAAATCTCATTGTGTAATCCTTTTTTCAAAAAAATAAATATGCCATATTATGCATATTTATTTTTCAAACATTATATTATTTTTTCTCTATACTAATGTTTTAACATTTTTGTACAAATCTATCAGATGATACACAGACATGTCAATAAGAGGCTCAAACATAAATGCATTAACATGAATATTTTCAGGGGTCATTAAATTAACTTTATCTAAACAAATTATCGAATCATCAGTAAAATTTTTCCGATATTTATCATATAAATCTCTCGTTTGATCTTTTGTTATATTATCAAGATCAGCCTTTTCTCCTAATTTAGCAATCATATATTTTTCAGCTAAAAGTCGAATAGCAATTGATAATGTAAATTTATTTTCAAGTGCAGTTTCATCAATATTATGATCTACAGAAATAATCTCTGCTACCTCATAAATTAATTCATGTACCTTTTTTGCTCCATAGCTAATAGAATGCGTCTGTAACTTAAATATTGCCTTTTGCATAATATCAAAAATATCAGAAACAAGTATTAAGTCACTTCCTTTCTTCAAATGTAAGCACGAAGTCAACTGTTTATATTCTGAAGAATCCTGACCTTTAGTATACTCAATAATATTCCTTACAAAGGGAATTAAAGAAATAAAAATTCGTGAATCATCCACAGATCCACCAAAAGTCATTGCAAAAGCATCCTTTATGTATTTACCCTTTTGGTTTATTTTAATTTCAGAATCACATTTTGTTGCAGTCCAAAGGTTGCTTCTTGATATTCCAAGACGACTAGCTATAGTTCTGTAAAAATCAAAATTATGTGTTAAAATAATGGCATAAAAAAGATTTGTATCATCATCTTTTAAATCCTTTAAATATTCAATAATTGCATACTTATTTTTATAATCGAATGAATCAGCAATATCATCGCAAACTAAAATAGTTTGCTTTCGTTCCGCTTTTCTAGCCTCAATTTCAAAAAGAAACTGAAGCATAAAGAAAGCTCTTTTTTCACCTTTACTTAATACATTCGTTATTTTATCTTTATCGCAAATTTTCTGTTCTCTATTATCTTTATATTTAAAATTAAGAGTTGCAACTTTTTCCTTTAAGATGACATCTTCCTGATTTTCCAATATCACTTCAAATGGAACATGAAATCTTGAATTGTAAATTTTTACAATTGTATTCCAACGGTCATTTTCTTTTTTTGCATCTTCTATAATCTTCTGCAATTCAACTAGTTTTTCATCATATTTCTTTACAAGATTTTCAACATCATTTTGCAAAGTTTTTAAATACCCATACCATACCTGTTTTTTAAATTCATCATAATTTTGAATAGAAGGAATAATACTACGATCTTGTTCTATAACATTTTCAAATGCTCTTAATTCAGCATTTTTATCTATTTCTTTTTCAATTTTATCAAATGCCTTTTTTAACTTATCATCATCATTTATTTTTTTCCATTCATTATCTATAATTTTTTTCAACTCATCATGAGATCCTACCGACAAATCTCCCTTCAAAATCATTTTATGCTCAGCCTGAAAAAAAGCACCATCGGATACCGATTTACTTATAGTATCAGCTTGGAACATTCCAAATGATTGTTGATTTTCTTGGCCTTTATGAAAAAAATCTGATTTTTCTAACAATTCTACATAGCGATCCATGTATTCTTGAATTAAGGAGCCATTTTTTTCTATAAATTTTTTTACGTGTCCCTTTTTATCAAATACATCATTATATCTAAAACTATATAACCTATATTCATTACATAAATCAGGTTGAATTCTTTTCAAGCAAGAAAATAAATCATCCGAATCAATTTCTTTAAATGTTTCAACTATTTCTGACTCACAATCAGTACTTTGAGACTTCGATTTTAAATTAGCAATAAAAATTTTCTTTTCTGCATCCAAAAAACTATAAATGCTATCATATTTTTTCTTTAATTCCTTACTCGCAATAAATGAAGAAATTTTTTCTTTAGTATCAATTTCATCATCTGGATTAACAACAAAAATTGCTTTTGGATCTAATAAAGTATCATCTAATTTAATTTCACATGAACCCTTTCTATCTTCAAAAATACGGTCAATAGGCTCTTTTCCGTCCGCGTAATAAAGAAAAGTTTTTGCAAAAGATGATTTCATCGTTCCATTAGATGCATACACAACAAAGTATTTATTATCATTTGAAAAATTAAAGTTGGTTTTTAATTTTCTTATGCCAAAGCAATTGGTAAAATCAATACTTAAATTCATTTTATACTCCTTAAAAGAATTTTCTCGCCTAATTTATACTTTCACTAACACCTTGTCAACAATAGGTATCAAAGTAAGTTTTTTATAAACTTCTTACTTTTATCTGTTATGGACAATGTTTATTTGCAATGATTTTGAGATTGTTCATCATTCAGGATGACATAATCAATGGCGATTCCGGCTCGATTGACGGGGTAGGGTAGGCGGGGCATTGTTCAGCACTTTTCCATCAAACATTCCGCGCGGTTTCAATTGAGTCTTGGCGCAGTTTTCTCTCACACTCCGCGCAGTCTATTTTGCAATCCACATTTGCAGCATAGGCATTCCAGCGCAGTTTCCTTCCCGTATCCTGCTGCACTCTTGTTTAACATCAACAGTGCAGTTTCTTTTTTTTGCATTTCTACAAACATAAGGTGATTCCCGCTCGGTGGCGGGAATGACAGCATAAAGAAAATGTCACTGGATTCTTCCGCCTTTGGCGTCAGAATGACGGTGCAAAGGGGTGGGCGGGACGGGGCTATGTTCGGCGCATTTTCGTTCTGCATTTCGCGCGCAGTCCCATTCCGCATTTTCCGTGCACTCTCGTCTCACAATTCCAACGCATTCCCGTCCCGCATCCCGCGCATCTCGTTTAGCAAACTCAGCGATATTTCCTTTCCGCATCCCCCAAAAATTTTTACTACTTTTCCTACTATGATCAAATCGCAAGTTATCGTGCATCCTTACAACATGGCGCAATCGGACTGGGTTCGTTGCATTTCTCCCTTGACGCAGTTCATGGGGCCGAATGATTTTCAGATCACGCCTTCAATTACGCAAATTATCTGCAACAACAAAGACGCGCTCAAGCAGACGCGCGCGGTGATTTTGCAAAAACCGACGGCGCCGGGGCGCGCGCAGATTGCGTTATTCTATTCCAAGCTCAAGAAGGAATGCGGGTTCAAGTTGGTGACCGACCTGGACGACTTGCAGTGGGACTTGTCACCGATAATCGCTTCGTACGCAAAGAACATTCCGAATCACGACCAGATGATGCTCACGAGTCTCAAGCAGGTGTTGCCACTATTCGATGTCGTGGCCTGCTCGACGCGATACCTTGCAAGTCGCATCAAGTCCGACATCGGCGTAAACGCGGTGGTGCTACCGAACGGTGTTTCAAAGTCGCTGTTCGGGATGAGGCAGAGGACGTCTGCGTTCACGGGTAAACCGAAGGTGATGTATGCCGGCAATCTCGGGCACTTCACTGCCGAAATTCCGGGTGATCTCGAGGGCGCATGGATTCCCTGGATTCGCAAGCATATCGAAGACGGGAGCATCGACTTCCAGATTTTTGGCGAGCCTGATTTTCTGAAGGACCTCGACGGAAAATTCACGAAGATTCCGTACACGAACTTCATGCAGTTTGCATCGACGGCGGCAAGTTACAGGCCCGATTTTTACATCACGCCGCTAGCGAACAACAATTTCAATAAGGCGAAGAGCGACTTGAAGCTCAAGGAAGCGGCGGCACTCGGAGCGGTTTTCATCGGAACCGATTTTGCGGGGAGTCCGTATAGCTACGCTCCGAAGGAACAACTCGTTGGTTCAAATGCAACTGTCGATGACCTCGATGCGATTTTCAATAATCTCTGCAATCCGGAAAAATTTATGCAGGCCATCAACTGGCAGTACCAGGCGATGGAAGAAAAACACTGGGCACACGAGGATCCGGAATTCCAGAAAAAATTCGTGGCGACGTATTTAGGTTAAGGGAAATGCCCGATCATGTCGGGCATGACAAACTGCGATTTTATTAAAATGTTTGCATTACGTGGGCACAGATAACTTCACTGTCGCGTTTCAGAATTTGCTTTATTTTCACTTTTGCGTAACATCTCGGCAGCGCGTTCGATATCACGTTCGCGGATGGCTTCTTCTACACGCTTGTTGAAAAGTTCTTCCGTATGAATCCGGAAAATTTCGCGTTCCTGTTTGACGTATGCCGAAAAACTCATGATGTACAAAATGGGAATCACAACAACAAGCGTCTTTTTTAAAAATTCTATAAATTGATTTCCATCGACTTGTACCGTCGTAGAAACAACCGTCAAAAATCCAAGCTGATTGGGATCTACAAAAACAAACAACAACAACAATAGCGATGCGATAAACCATGCGTTCAAAATCCTTTTCGGGAACCGTTCCTTGAGAATGCCGCGCTGTTGCATGTATCCTTCTTGGCTCTTGACCATATCGCTAAAAATGAAGTAATTCAAAATGTAACCGACAAACGGAATACAGGTGAGGAGCACCGCGCCCATCGGCGAAAACGATGTCGTCGTCAACAACCGCAAATTCGAAATTGCCCGATGCAGCCACGACAAATAACTAATGCAAAAAACAACTAGCGATATGAATATACCGGCAGCGATACAAAAGGAGAGTACCATAAAAAGCATTCCCGTAAACAAAACCAGCAAATCTCCAAATAAGAGATATATGCTCGCTATCATGAAAACAAATTGCAGCCAAAAAGCGACGAAAAGAATAAAGATGACCTTAATCCAAAAAAGCACGCGCTCTCCGCGTTTCGTATTATCCTGCATAAATCCTCCAGTCAAAATATAACAATTGCAAATTTACTCCAGTTACTACAGGTATTTTTTCGTAGAAAGAGCACTATAAATAGGCAAAAATCTATTCACATTCATCTACAAAAAACAAAGAAGGGTAGTCCATAAAGTCGCTAAAGATTATTCGCGCATTTTTCCTGACATTTATTCTAAAATAAGATGTGTTGATATAATGTACATATTTAAAATAAAATTTTCACAGTTTAACATCATTTTTTACAATTTATCCACTTATTCAATAGACTGTTTCACGTGAAACATGTTTTAGTGGAAATATATAAACATCGTCTATCAACAAAAATTTTAAAATAATAGCGACTTTAATTTCAGTTATAAATCCGTGTTTATAGATTCACTTCATTTTATTAACATACGCAAATAAAAATTATCAACATATAAAAAATCACCAAGCCCATTATGGAGCTCGGTGTTAATAGATTCTTCTAAACTTTTCAACAATCGTCTAGAATGTCACAGTGCGCGGCGGTTCAGTGAAGCTGCAAAATGTGGCAGACGCATCCTTGAAATAGAGAACTTCGGTGTTTTCATCGTCCGGAGAATACATGCGTTTTAGTTCGGGGTAGGCTTCGAGCATGTGGACCTTGGGTTCACGGCGGTCATCGCGGACGAGAGTTCCCGACAGACGGAGCCACTTGGAGCAGGTTTTGTCCATAGCGCAAAGCTGCACCTTGCCGTTTTTCTGGATCTGCTTCGAAACATTCTTGGACTTGCCCGTCTGGATGTAGAGCTTGCCCTCGAAAATTTCGATAGTGCCGAACGGGCGCACCTTCGGTTCATCGCCATCGACCGTTGCGAGGAAATAGGCGCCGCATTCCTTGATAAAGTTTTTGACTTCTTCCATTATATACTCCTTAATGAAATTACAGTGGATAATATATAAAAAGAATAGGGTATTAAAGAGAGAATAATTGAATTTGCGAAACTTCTCGATAGATTTTTTCCATCTCTGCACTGAAACAGCAGAAGACAACTTTCTTGACATTCCGCGCAGAGAACTCACGAACAGTTTTCACGGCAATTTCAGTTGCTTCTTTCCAGGGATAGCCGTAAACGCCAGTAGAAATAGCGGGGAAGGCGACAGTCTCGCAACCATTTTCTTCGGCAAGATCAAGACAGCTTTTATAGCACGATTCCAAAAGTTCGGGTTCACCATGTTTGCCATCGCGATAAATTGGACCCGGGGTATGGATTACAAACTTCGCCGGAAGCTTAAAGCCCGGAGTGATTTTTGCCTGACCCGTCTTGCAACCATTCAGGGGAATGCACGCCTGCAAAAGTTCCGGACCCGCTGCCCTGTGAATAGCCCCATCGACACCGCCACCTCCCAACAGCGAACAGTTCGCCGCATTCACAATAGCATCGACTTTCAGCTTGGTAATATCACCCTGGATAATTTCAATATCGATCATAAAAACCTCATAGAATCAAATATATAATATTGAGGCGGTATTCTTAAAGCACCATTCATATTTTTTTACCTTATTCAAAACCATTTATTATATTAATTCTTATGAAAAGTATTATTCTCATTTTTAGTTTTATGGCAGCCATAGTGAACGCCTCATCTGATGTCGATTGTCTCCGCGCCAGGTTAAAGATATTCGTTGCACAATACGAAGCGCTCAATGACAATTACCACGGGCTGATTATAGACAGCACCTGTACTAAAAGCACCCAAAACAAGTTTACCTTTTCAGATGACCATACCTATTTATGGACTTCATACGCACGTTTAAGTCCAAATACTGAATTTCAGAAAAGGGATCCTGAAAAGTTGAGTTACAAGGCAAAGATTTCACAAGAAGGCGACTTCAAGATATACGACCGTGGTCCAGAAATATACAGAGTTTTTCATACGGAAGATTCCGTTTATATCGAGAAAAAATCTAGCTTAACCGAAATCACCGAGAATATATGGCACATAAAAAATGATACCCTCTATGAAGTAACTATCAAAAGCGACACTACCATAGAAACAGATGGAACCATATCCAAAATACCGCATTCCACATCTACACTCATAATGACATACGATCCTGGATTCAAAAACAGATGCTATGAAACTTATTTGAGCGGTGGTAAATATGAGGTATTATATGAATATGAATCTAGGGGAGACACCCTCATAGAATATTATGGAGCATTGCTAGGAAACGTAGGATTCGCCACTGCACACAGTGAAGCAACCGACAGTGTTTGGAGCAGGACTTTCTACGTACCCTTCAATGCAGAATCAACTTTAGATATCATTCGTAAATCCCGCCCAGGAAACATTCCTAAAGAAGCAAAGTCATTCGACCTTCTCGGCAGGCCCGCAAGGAACGAACACTCAATCAGAGTACTGAGATAGAATCGAGCAGATGTTGGGGCACTTGTTGGGACTTTGGCTGTGTTTGGACTCTTCGAGTCCTACCTTAATCAGCTCGGAAATAGAAACAAATAAATTTGTTTCTACTTCACTCGCCTCATATTACGTTGGGACTACGATTACATCGTAGTCCTACACTCTGCGAATACCAAATAAAAACATACGAGTATGTTTTTGCTTGGTATTCTTGATTGTGTTTCACGTGAAACATATTTTTGGTTATAGGATCTTTTTTATTTCAGTTTGTATATTAGGTACAGAGGTTTTATGAAGATTGAACATGTTGCCATTTGGGTTAAAGATATCGACAAGGTTTGTGAGTTCTATCGGAAATACTTCGGTGGGGTAGTCCACCCGATTTACCATAACCCAACAAAACAATTCACCAGCCGGTTCATCACCTTTAAAGAAGGTGCCCGCCTAGAAGTCATGCACCGCCCTGATATAGATGTTTGGACCGTAACTTCGTTACAGTCCAACACCCATCGGTCAGCAAATAAAAAAATGCGAGCATTTTTTCGCTTTCTGACCTCGGCCGTGTTTCACGTGAAACAATTGCAAACCGAGGAAGCGACGGGAAACTCGTTTACCGACATTTCCGAGGTGCAGCAAGTTGGCTCCGAAGGAGCAAACACGATAGCGAGTGTCGCGACAGGACGTTTGCGTACTGGCATGACCGAGCATGAGCATGTAGGACACAAAGTGTCCAAACAATTGCAAACCGAGGAAGCGGCGGGAAACTCGTTTACCGACATTTCCGAGGTGCAGCAAGTTGGCTCCGAAGGAGCAAACACGATAGCGAAGCCAGACACCCAACATCTCGGGTTTACCCATCTTTCCTTTTCCGTTGGTTCAAAAGAAAAGGTGGACCGCCTGACCAAAGAAATGTTGGGCGATGGAATCGTCATTGTAGGACAACCCCGAACTACCGGCGATGGGTATTATGAAAGTGTAGTCCTCGACCCCGAAGGAAACAGAATCGAGATTACTGTATGAAAACACATCTGCTCATTTTCGTTTTCTGTTTTATTGTTAGCCAGGCATTCGCAGCCCCTGACGTTTTAAACGACAACACTATAGCAGAAAAAGATACCTTTCTCGTAGAGAAGAAAGAACTCACTCAAAACAATAAAACAGAATCTTTTCATTTATGCTACTTATTGAGCGTTGGGTTCAATTTCGATTCCAGCATATCTGATTTAGACGGCATCATAGCCGGTACAAGCATATTCGATTCAAAAAGACTACTCGCATACTTATATATGATTAGGCTTGATGTAAAAGAAGTTTCCAAGAACGATATAGAAAGAATCAGTAGACTTTCAATAATCAACCCCATACTGGATTTCTTTTTAGGGGCATCAATAATCTTTACGCAATCCAATAAGAAACTGACAAATATTCTTCTCCATGCCATGTGGATAAACGCAGGTGGAACTGAATTCATATTATTGGGAACTCCTTTCCTAAGCATATCCCTCACAGAAAGTCATGCATTTAAATGGTACTTCATCGAAAACCACTATTACGATAACAAAAAAAATGAAAAGGAAGAAAAAGAAGAATTTTTTTACCTCAACGATATTGGCTATTCAATGGAATTTGGAATAAAAGCCAACATCTTCCCTGTATCTGTCATTGCTGGATGGCAAGCTGAAGCAACAACGAAAAATCGAAATTTTGGGTGGTATATTAGAATATTAGCAATTCCGATGTCATTCTAGTCTAATATTTTTGTTTCACGTGAAACAGTCGATAGCGAGAGTCGCGACGGGGTGCTTGCACACCGGCATAACCGAGCATGAGACTGTAGAACTATAACGAAGTTATAGTCTCAACATTTTTAAACTGAAATATTCAAATCATGTTTTCCAAAGTACTTACCATATTCCTCATCTTCATATCTTTTGCCTCTGCAAAGATATCTGCACTGGAAGATTCAGTGCAGGATTCCACTTTTTCTATAGACCTAAGTAACATCTATGAAAACAAATACAATCCTTTCCAGGTAATATTCCTAGGGGGGATAGGATATACATCTACTAAAAGATTTGAAGTGGATATATTTTGCATGAGCGCTCAAGACATGGGGAGCAAACTTTTCGGCATCGACCGACTACTTGCTGACTATACATTTTTAAGATTTGACCGCAGGCTAGAAAAGACCGAAGGTGACAAGAAAATCGATGACTTATCAATCGGAAGTGCAGTATCGTTTATAGGATTTGGTTTTCTCGGAATGGCAGCTCCAAAAGAAAGTACCTTACGGAAAATAGCACTTGGAGGAATGTGGTTTGCATCCGGAACAACAAAGTACATATTGCATGGGAATAACCTTTCTGGAGTTGCACTGGCTGAAAGCCATGCCATAGAATGGTTCCTTAGATCTGAAGGAAAAGACAACAAATATCATTATTCCGCTAAAGAGTTCGGATTCATCGAAGAAGTGGGTATACAATTTGGGATTTTCTTAGCTCAAGTAACGGCAGGTGCATCTTTTGAAATAACCAACAAGCAACGCAACATTGGATGGTTCTTGAAAATGATTACACTTCCGTTCTTCATAGAAAACTTTTCGCGACAAGAACAAAAACCAGCTCACTAACAAATATCCTTGCATTTTCTCATCCATTTGATTAGATTTACACACAACTTAATTATCTATTTAATCTTTTCAAATATATCTTGGGGGAGTTATGAACTCTAAAATTCTTCTTTTAGCAGCAGCACTATTTGTTGCCTGTAGCGACGATTCTTCAAGCACAGCACCCGTCAACAATCCACCCATTAATAATACTGTAGGATATACCTACACCAACTGTCTCCAAACAGTATTCGATTACAAGAGGTCAGTTCTTTCTCTCTACGACAAGGATTATCATGGTTTAGTACCAGACAGTCTTTACATGGACAAGGGTAGCGCTAGTAATAGAGGCAAATCCATCTACATTTACAAAGACTATTGGAACGGCACACACCTCGACAGCGTTTACGAAGCAAACCTCCGCAATGGTGAATGGACATACCAGACCACTGTAAGAACCCTAGAACCTACAGTTGTACACGAAGGCAACATTTGGACAATAACTGAAACAGTCGGCGATGTAAGCAACACAATGACCATCTATTTCGATGGGGATTCCCTGGCCACCACATCCTCCGACGAAGACGGCGAATTTACCATCACTTACGTCATGAAAACAGATACTATTTTCAGAATTGATTATAATGAAATCATTGTCATGGACGAGAACGATAAAAATACCTGCTATAGGAAAGAACATCGTGGCGACATTTGGTACACCTGGAATCGTTACGAAACTGGTGTTAAAGACGGGATGGTCATACTGACCGATACACATACGGAAGATGGGGAAGACCGCAAGACCGGAACTTACTTCTTTTTATACCGCTAACATTTAGCTTTAAATTTCTTGAACATCCCCCCAGAATCGGGAGGATTTTTTATATGTTTGGACTATAGCAAAGCCATAGTCCAACAACCATCGGTCAGCAAATAAAAAAATGCAAGCATTTTTTCGCTTTCTGACCTCGGCTGTGTTTCACGTGAAACCTCTACAGGGCGAATGTAGCGCCCATACTTGTATGGGCATTACTGAGCCCCAAGAGGTAGGATACAAAGTGTCCTAACAATTGTAAACCGAGGAAGCGGCGGGAAACTTGTTTACCGACATTTTCGAGGTGCAGCAAGTTGGCTCCGAAGGAGCAAACATAGTCCAAACAAAAACAAAGCGATTCTCACCTTAACAACATTTGCGCAAGCGCTATGTTGGTCGGCTCGGTTATGGAAAGCATGCAAGCATACTTTCCGCAACTCTCGCCTTAACAACATCTCAACATTTATCAAAATGTTATCAACATATATTTTATGAATTTTAGGGAGCGGGGGAGTTTGTTAATTGTTTTCTAAAAAAGTTATACTAAATTTCAAATCGGATCGAAAATGTTTGGACACTTCGTGTCCTACCTTAATCGCCTCGGTCATAGAACATACAAGTATGTTCTGCGACTCTCGGCTCATAAGGTTTCACGTGAAACATGCAACCATAATTCCAACAAAAGGGAGATTCCCGCTCGGTGGCGGGAATGACAATAAAAAAACTTGAGTTATAAAACTAACAAAGCGCAGCAAGATCTTTTGAACCAGTTCCTCTCGGGACATGGTGCACAGCTGTCCGATGAAACTCTCGACAAGCTTTACCAGTTTGCAGACTTGGTGGTGGACACCAAGGAATATGGTAACTTGATTTCGGCAAAGGATTCTGAAAAGTTTTTAAGCAGGCACATTGCCGACTCGCTCGTTCCCTTTGTGTTTTTAGGAAAGGAAATTTCCGCTCAAGGTGGCAAATTCCGTTGGGTAGATATGGGTGCTGGTGCAGGTTGCCCAGTTTTCCCGCTTGCGATTGCCATGCCGAACGTACAGTTCTATGCTGTCGAACCGCGTCATATGCGCGTGAACTTTATGCAGATGGTCAAGGAAAAACTCCACTTGGATAACTTGACTGTCGTCGGCAAGCGCTTTGAAACTTCCGGTCTTTCCAATCTTGATTTTATCAGTTGCCGTGCCCTTTCGACTTTCGAAAACGATTGGGAACGCGCCAAGGCCGGACTCAAGGCAAGTGGCACATTCGTCACCCTTAAGAGTTACAATAACATTGTCCATTTGGAAAACGATCCAAAAGTTCATATTCAAAAATACGAACTTCCAGAAGAAGAACAGGTGTACGCTTTAGTCACCCGAGGTAATAATGAGTAAAATTATCGCCATATGCAACCAGAAAGGTGGAGTCGGCAAGACTACAACGGCCGTGAACTTGGCCGCCAGTTTTGCAGCCCTTGAAAAGAAGACTCTTCTCTTAGACATGGACCCGCAGGGTAATGCCTCGCAGGGTTTAGGTTTCATGGAATCCCAGGAAATGGATATCCACGAAATCTTGGACATGGCTGGCAATCCGGATAATCTCACAATTGAAAATATTAAGCCTGCCATTTTGGACACGCCGCTTGATTTTTTGAAGATTATTACTTCTGGACCTGACCTCGCTGTCATGGAAATCGAACTTGTCAACGCCATGAGCCGCGAACGCAGACTCGAACGCGTGATGAATATTCTCAAGCAGGAGTTCGATTTCATCATTATCGACGCTCCTCCGAGCTTAAACTTATTAACAATTAATACACTAACAGCAGCGACTAGCGTTCTCATTCCGGTGCAGTGTGAATATTATGCATTGCAGGGTATGACTGAACTTTTCAAGACGATTCGCGAAGTTCAGAAGAACCTGAATTCTAACTTGAAAATCGAAGGCGCTCTCCTCACGATGTACGATTCTCGCTTGAGCCTCTCGAAGCAGGTTGCCGAAGAAGTTCGCGAAAACTTGAGCGATACCGTTTTCCAGACGATGATTCCGCGCAACGTCAAGTTGAGTGAAGCTCCGTCTCACGGCAAGCCGGTCATCCTTTACGATGTTCAGAGCACGGGTTCGCAATCCTACATGAAACTCGCCGAAGAAATATTGAATAAGGAAAAGTGACGAACGTCATCCTGAGGGTACCGAAGGATCCAGGCAACAACTTCACTGGATTCTTCGACTTCGCCTAACGGCTTCGCTCAGAATGACATCAATCTATAACTTTCTCTAGCAACTATTAACTACTAACTGAGAACTAAAAAATGGGTAAACAAGCACTTGGTCGCGGTCTTTCTGCAATTTTCAAAGCACACGATGTTCTCGGCAATTCTGTCGATAACGCTATCAACAATTCCGCAGCTCCTGAAAACGCAAATCCGGATAATCAGAAAATCGTCGAAATCAACATCGACTTGATTGACCCGAACCCGTTCCAGCCGCGTAAGTTCTTCGACGATGACGAACTTGTTGAACTCGCCGAAACCATCGAAAAGCATGGTCTTATCCAGCCGATCGCAGTCCGCAAGGTAGGCGACCGTTACCAGATCATCAGCGGTGAACGCCGTACCCGCGCATCCAAACTCGCAAACTGCAGAACCATCAAGGCTCAGGTTTACGAAAACCTCGACGACAAGACCATGAGCGAATGGGCCTTGATCGAAAATATCCAGCGCGTGGACTTGAACCCGATCGAAGTCGCTCAATCTTATCAACAATTAATTGACAATCACAATTACACACATGAAGACCTTGCAAAGACGGTAGGCAAGTCTCGTTCTGCCATCACGAACGCACTTCGTCTTTTGAAGCTCCCGAACCAGGTCCAGGCATGGATCCAGGAAGGCAAACTTGCAGGTGGTGCCGCCCGTGCTCTTTGCAGTGAAAAAATTGCAGACCCGGAAGCACTCGCCAAACGTGTTATCGAAGAAGGTTTGAACGTTCGCCAGATCGAAGCCATCAGCCGTGGTGAAGATCCGTTTGCACAGACGAGAGACGAGAGTGGAGAGACGAGAGAAGGCAAATCTGAAAATAGTGCAGCCGCTCCTGAAGAAGAGCTCCCGCCGGAAGTTCATGGTTCTGAAGATTTCGAATCTGATGTTCCTGCAAAACCGAAGGTTGAACTCAGCGCCGATATGAAGCAGTTCGAATCACGCCTCGAAACTTTCTTCGGAACGAAGGTCGCCTTGAACCCGAATGCCAAGGACCAGACCAAGGGCACAATTGTTATCAACTATTATTCTATGGATGACCTGACCCGAATCCAGGAAATCATGGAAAACCGCTAACGGTAAAATCGTGAGTCGTAAGTATTACACAATCCAGATCATTCCGGAAAATCCGTACGGCACAAAGAAGTACCGCATTTCGAGCAAGCAGTTTATCTTGTTCAATGTCGGGCTTGTCATTGTCGCCATTATCCTCATTTTATTCATCGTTCACATCGCCAAAATCAACAAGACGCTTGCGAACTATGAAAAAATGCGCGTGCACAATGCGCAGCTCGTGAAGCAGAACGCCAACTACGAAGAGCTCTTTTCACGACTCGATTCCTTGTGGATCATGGAAAACCGTATCCAGAATATTTTCGAAACTTTCCTGGAAAACGACTCCAACAAAATCAACAGCATTATCGAGCGCAACCGATTTGCGCATGTGCCTTCCCAGAAGAACCACATCGATTTCGAAGGTATCCACAACTGGTTGACCACTGACGAAAAAATCAGAATGGAACGTATCCCGAACGTGATTCCGGCCGTGGGCATCATCAGCAAAAAGTTCTCTTACGAAAACAAGCATTTGGGAATTGACATTTCCGCTCGCAAAGGAAACCCGGTTTTTGCATCGGGCAGTGGAAAAGTCACTTTTGCAGGTCATAGCGGCGACCTCGGAAATACAGTTGTCATTGACCACCAGAACGGTTACAAGTCCTCCTATTCACATCTGAAAACGATAAAAACAAAAAGAGGATCTAACGTAACAAAGGGCGATGTCATCGGTTACATTGGAGAAACCGGCAACACGAGCGGCCCGCATTTGCATTACGCTGTTACTAAAAACAACGTTCCACAAGATCCAGAAACGATATTTACTTATTAGAGGTAAGCCATGTCAAAGAACGAACAGGAATTTACCCAAATTGGAAGAAGTGTCCAGGTCGATGGAGACATTACCGGAAAGACGGATTTACGAATTGCCGGTAAGGTTTACGGAAATATTTCTATCGATGGAGAATTGATTCTTGAAAAGTATGCCATTGTAGAAGGCGACGTCAAGTGTGGCGCTGCCATTCTTGCTGGTTCCATCAAAGGCGATGTGGATTGCAAGACAAAGCTTATTCTTCAGGATAACTCCAAAATTGTCGGAAATGTAAAGGCAGAACAGCTTATCATTAACGAAGGTGCCATTTTCCAAGGTAACTGCGACATGAATGAAGCGCTCGCAGCAAAAAAGGAAAAGTAATCAACCACCTATATTAAATAATATTAGATATATTTATATATGATATTTAGTATTTAATGTGGTGAATAGTGAATAAAAATTTTGACCAGGAAACGTAACTCGATGATATTCAACGAGATACGAAAATAAATAAAATGTGGATTAATGTTGAAAATTTCAATTCTATTCACATTCGTCAACGTTGACAGATGTTGAACCTTAGTTTTCAATGTTTATTCACGAGGTGGTAACAAAAGTATGTTGAAGATTTAGTGAAATTGTGCATAAATGCTCATAAAGTATGAACTAAATCACACAAAGTATAAAAAAAACATCCACCATCACGTTTTCTGTTATCAATAGCTATATTCATTTATGATCTACGTAGATGTATGAAAAATAAAGTATTAAAAATAGGTCAGATATCGGACGCCCATATTGGGAGAGATTCTAACCCTGTGCAGGAGATCGATGTTCGGGAGAACTTTCTTACTGCATATAATTCCGATTCCATGAGGAATCTGGATCTTTTGGTACTTTCTGGGGATTTGGCAGACGATGCCGCTCTCGGTGCTTATTCCTTTATTGCCGATATTTTAAAAGATTGCAAAGTTCCGGTATGCATTATTCCGGGAAACCATGACAATTTAGAAGTCATGGAAAAGTTTTTTGATTTGAAGGGTAAAGTTCATAACGGCAAGTGCTATTACCGTTATGATATTGACGGCCGTTCCATTTTCTTTTTAGACAGTGCGAACGGTACGGTTTCTAGCGAACAGCTTTCGTGGCTCGAAGAAGAAACCGCAAAGGTCGATGGTGAAGTTCTGTTGTTCCTCCATCATCCGCCATGTCATTGTGACCACAAGTTCATGGACTTGAGATATTCACTCCAGAATATGGACGAGGTCCAGGCGACGCTTGCGAAGATCAAGAATCTCAAGCATATTTTCGTGGGCCATTATCACAGTGAGATGACGGTGCAGTTGGGAGACAAGACGGTTTATGTAACGCCTTCGACGCAGATGCAGATCGATCCAAACATTTCTGTATTTTGTTTGAGCTCGGCGGCACCGCGTTGGCGCGTGATTGAATGGGGTGAAAATTTTTTGGAAACAAAAGTCTATTTTTAAGGTATATTTTTAGAACAACCCCTTGAAATTTAATATCACTTTTGCTAAATTTGCAATCGATGGCGGTTTAGCTCAGTGGTAGAGCACTGGAATCATAATCCATTGGTCCGGGGTTCAAATCCCTGAACCGCTATTACAAAAAAAAGAGGCGAGCATGTCAAAAAAAATTTTATTAATTTCACTTTTGGCAGTCGCCTCTTTTTTTGTTTCTTGCTCTGACAAGCAGCCTGAAGCAAAGCCGACTACTCAAGTCGTGCTGCCGCAATCGCAGCCTATTGTTCCTGTACTTCCGTTTACGGCTCCTGCAAAATCCAACATTACAGTCGAGAAAGCTGTTACTTACGCAAAGGCAAGCAATGGTCTTGTTGAACTTGGCGTAACGTGGTCCGAACGTATTGACCATGCCAAGGATTTTGAAAAGATCCAGATTCTCAATGCATATAATGTGGCTCGTGACCAGCTTTGTGCACGTGCAGGTTTGCAGGGCGGCATTGCCGAATTCGATTGGATTACGAATGTGGCCATGAAGAATCCGGATAACAAAGTTGCTTTTGAAAAAGCCGGATTCAAGATTAAATAGATTATTAGTTCTAAGTTACTAGAAATATCAAAACAGAATGCCGCGAAGAATCGCGGTTTTTTTTATATGAAAAAATCCCACGACAGCGCGCGGGATGAAAATCTCTAGTAACTCTTAACTAATGACTAGTAACTGTGCCGAAGGCACTTAGTAACTAAGTTCTGCCAACTAACCACTGTTTACTTCCTACTGTCTACTACTCGCTTATAAACTTCCACTTGGCGTTTGATGATGCCGTCCCAGGTGAAGCATTCGCTGATGCGCTTGCGGGCGCCGGCGAGGAGATGCTCTGTTAACGATGGATCGGCTGCGAGTCGCTTGAAGGCGTCGGCAAGCGCGACAGGATTTTTTTCGGGAACGAGGATTCCCGATTCGCCATCGATAACGACGTCCGGGATTCCGCCGACATTGCTTGCGACAATCGGAAGGCCGAGCTCCATGGCTTCGATAAGGACGACTCCGAGTCCTTCGGTGTCGCCTTTGCTGTCGACAATAGCTGGGAGCGTGAAGACGTTTGCCGTGCGGTATTCGTTCGCGAGGTCTTCAGGTGAAAGCTTGCCTGTAAATATGATTTCGGCAGAATCCGGGTTGGATTGCTTCACTTCGTTCGCAATGACGTGAAGTTGCTCGGTCAAATCGCCGACACCGACGATGCGGATTTCGAACTGGTCCGCTGGCAGGTACTTTGCGGCTTCGATAAGGTATGTGATGCCTTTGCGTTCGATGTGACGCCCGACAAAGAGAATCTTGAACTTGCCGTTCACCGGATGCGGAGTACTTCCGACTTCCGACTTCCTACTGTCTACTTCTAAAGTTGTTCCGTACGGGCTCCATTCGACGTTCACGTTGCGGAGTGCCTTGATTTTAGAGGCGGTAAAGCTGGAATTCGCGAAGATTGCTTGCGATTGTCCAATGATAAATTTTAACAGTGGTTTGACCCACTTCTTTTTGCGGATGAGCAAGAGTTCTGCGCCGTGAAAGTTCAGCACAAGCGGGATTTTAAAAAGTTTTGCGGCGCCGAGAGCGATGTAGCCGTGCGGGAATGGCCAATGCGCGTGGATGACATCGGGCTTCCATTTGCGGCAGATGCGCAGGCACTGGAAAAATCCGTTGATGATATAGGGGATGGCAAGCAGTTGCAGCCACGGCTTGGAGGCCATCTTGCTCGGGGCGCCTTCTTCGTGCGTGAGGATTTCCCAGTTGGCGGGTGCGTAACGGAAACGGTTGACGTGAGTGCCATCGATGTCGTGGCTCTTGAGTCCTTTATAGGCGGGGGCGAGTACTTGAATTTCGACGCCCGCTTTTTTCAGGTGTGCGATAGAGGTGCGCAACCATGGGACTTCGGCGTCTTCTTGGAATCTGGGGTAGACGGAGCCTATGACGAGAACTTTCATTGTTCCTGCTTTTGTGTATCTTGTGGCTGAATGTCCTGGATACAGCTCGGATAGACGATGGGCTTCACGTTTTTCTCAAACACGAGGTTCATTATATCGAAGTTGTGCTTGCTCGCAGTGCGCTGAAAACGACCTGCAACGCGGGTCCAGCCTTCTAGCTTGGAGTCCAGAAGCAAAAGCCCGATTCCGCTTTCGTGTTCCAGAAAGCCGATGATATCGCTACCGCGCTTGTTCTTGGAAAGCGTTTCTAAAAAGATATTCCAGAACTGTAGCGCGTTGGCCTTGTTCCCGAGAATATTTTCGAGATTTTCAAAGTCAAATTCTATGTACACGAAGGAACTATTATCCTCGTCACTGCGGATAATTTCTTCTTGACAACGTCTTTCAAAAATATCTTCCGTGTAGATGGAGATATTGTATTGATGTTTTTTAATCAAGTTGAAGAGATCTTCCTTCATCATCGCCCTTAATTTAGTCTATTTTTTATTCATGCAGCGATTGTTAAAATTGAAAAAAGCGCTGAAGAGCAGTGTTTTGGCTACTTCGGTCGAAAATTTTAAAGTTATCAAGTCAGCGACTGGCAAGTACCGTCCGATGACGGCTTTCGAAATCCAGATTTTGGAGAAAAACGGTAACAGTTGCGATGACTGGACAAAGGTGCTGGTTGAGCCGGATTTTGATCCGAATAGAATTTTCCGTTCCAGTTTTATGGGCGATGTGAGGCTGCCGAAGTTTTTCGGTACGCTCCTCTTGCCGGGCGATGTTTCGGTCGCGACTGGTATTTATGATTGCATGGTCCACAACTGCATTATCGAGAACGCCCTGATTTACAAGGTCTCGATGCTTAGCAACGTGCTTGTGCGTGGTAGCGCTGTTGTGCATAATGTGGGTACTCTTGTCAGCAGTGGAAAGATTAACTACATGGTGGGTTCCACTATCAATGTGGGTAACGAGATGGGCGGTCGCGAAGTGCTGGTGTTCCCGGAACTCACAATGGATCTTGTCGATTTGCAGTTGTTCCACAAGGCGGAAGCGAGTGTCCAGAATTCTTTCGTGGAAATGCTTAGCGCTTACCGCTCTGAACTGGCGCTCCCCTTCGGGATTGTGGGGAAGGGCGCGATTGTTTCGAATACGAACATTATCCGTAATAGCTGGATCGGACCGCATGCTCGTATCGAAGGTGCTGCAAAGATTCGCAATTCGATTATTATGAGTTCGCTCGAAGAATCGAGCCATGTCTATGATTCCGTGATTCTCGAAAATACGGATATGCAGATGGGCGTGACGGTACATTCCGGCGCCGAAGTCCAAGGCTCCGTGCTGATGAGTCGCTGCAAGGTGGGGAGCAAGGCTATCGTAAAGTCTTCGATTATTGCGCCGTGCTGCCATATCGAAGAAGGCGAAGTCAACAGTTCGTACATGGGACCGATGACGCAGATGCATCACCACTCGCTTTTGATTGCAGCACTTTGGCCGGAAGGCTGTGGCAACCTGGGCTATGGCGCGAATGTCGGTAGCAATCACACGGGTCGCATGCCGGACCAAGAAGTGATGCCTGGCCAGGGAATGTTCTTTGGGCTTGGCGTGAACATCAAGTTCCCGTCGAATTTCCGCGAGTCGCCGTTTACTTTGATTGCAAGCGGGCTTACGACACTTCCGCAACGGCTCAAGTTCCCGTTCTCGTTGATCCATGCCGGGGACCCGCAGTTGGTGGGCGTAGCGCCGCGCTTGAACGAAATTGTACCGGGCTGGAACTATTCCAAGAATGCGTATGCGCTGGACCGCAATGCGTACAAGTATGCCATTCGCGGGAAAGGCCTTGTTCCGTCTACGTTCTACTCGATTTACAATCCTGAAACGGCGCGCCTTGTGTTTGATGCGTACAATCGTTTGCAGGTGGACAAGATTAAGGACGTTTATACGAAATCCGATATCGATGGCCTTGGTGAAAACTTCATGCGCGAGCGTGTGCGCCAGAGTGCTATCAAGACGTATAGCGAATACTTGGAACGCTATGTGCTTGACTTGATGCTTTCGCTTGTAGAAAGCGATGAGTCACTTTCGAAACAGTCTGTGCGGGAGTTGCGTAAACTCCTTGGCGAGTCGAACAAGGAAATTGCACGCGTTGTATCTTTGCCCGAGACGATGGATGAATTGGTCAAGCGTTACAAGCAGCTCGAAAAGGAATGGTTCGATAACGTAAACCATGGCTTGGATCGCGATAACGAACGCGGCCGCAAGATTTTCGATGACTACGACAGCGCTCATCCGGTAGACAAAGGCTTTATGGAATGGGAAAAAATACGCCTTGAAGAATCGGCAAAGCGCCTGAATGCGATTGTGAAAAATCTCGCTTAGGCGTGGATTGAATTGCGCGGACTTTTTTCTGTTATGTTGTTATATATTTTACTTTGTCTAGAAATTGTTTTGCGGACGTTTCTTGAAATTCGCGAACGTAGGCTTACGCAATTGCGTGGTGGCGTGTTTGCGGTTTTGCGTGCGATTCCGCTTGTAAACGATATTGTGCCGCTTCCAGAAAATCGTAACGAAGTGCCCGAGTCGAAATTTGTGAAGCTGCACGAAGAAGGGCATAAAGTGCTGCATCATGCGATGTTGCGCAACTTGATGAAGATTGCCTTTTGGATGGTGGCGGTGTGGTTCATGGCAGCAATGATGGTGCGCTGGAACGCAAGTTTTATCGAAGCTGTGCTGTGGCTCCATTTGGCGGCAATTCCGTTCCGCATGCTGTTTCATTTTTACTGCTGGAGCCAGGAATACGAATGCGACAGGTATGCGCTAGAAAAGACGGACAAGAAAGTGGCAAAGGCCGCATTGCGCGAACTTGCTGCATGCGAAATTCCGTACACCGCCTTGTTTGCGCTCGTGTATCGTGAACACCCGACTGCTGTGTTGCGCAGCCAAAGACTGCTTCGAAAAGTGGTGAAGTAGTTGCGCTTTCGTGAATGGCGTGCTTGGCCTGTCGACTTATGCAAAATCACTTGCGTTAATTTTGCTGACATCGGCCTTTCCTAGATCGGATAATGCGGCAAGGCGGTTGGCCTGTTTTTCGATGACTTTTTCGAAAAGGTTTCTCACGTAGCGTCCGTTGCCAAAACGGCTGTCCTTGTTTTGCACGGCTTTAGCAATGCATCTTTTCATGGCCACTTCGGCATCGTAGTCCATCTTGTAGTCGTATTTCGACAAGAGCGTTTTGAAAATTTCAGCGAGTTCATCTTCCGTGTAATCGGGGAATTCAATGTACCGGTTGAATCTCGAAGAAAGTCCCGGATTGGAATTCACGAAATTCTTGATTTCGTTCGTGTAGCCTGCGATGATGACCACCAGTCTGTTGCGATCGTCTTCCATGCGCTTGAGGAGCGTGTCTATCGCTTCTTGACCGTAATCGTTTTCGGCATTTTTCGAAAGTGTGTAAGCTTCATCGATAAAGAGGACGCCATCGAGTGCACTGTCAATAACCTTGTTTGTCTTGATTGCCGTTTGCCCCATGTAGCCTGCGACCAAGTCGGCACGCGAGGTTTCGACCAGGTGCCCTTTGGCAAGAACGCCCATGTCCCTGAATATTTCGGCCATGATTCGTGCAATTGTTGTCTTGCCGGTTCCGGGGTTACCGGAAAATACCAAGTGGTAAGATGTCGGCGGAACGGAGAATCCTTTTTTCTTGCGCTCTTTTTGAATCTTGATAAAATTGCGGAATGTAATGACTTCTTTTTTGACCGAAGAAAGCCCGATGAGCTCGTTGAGTCTTGTTATCACATCGCTACTGACGAAATTATCAGGTTCGATTTTAGACTTGTTTTTTATGACCATGTCGTTCAGCGGATTTTTGTAATTCACTTGACGGGTTGTACATTTCACGTATCCCGCCTTGCGCGCAAACAGGTGGTAATTGCCGATGAAACGTTCCAGGTGCTGTAACCACTGGACTTCTTGCGGGGTGAGTTTGCGGTCGATGTTTGCAAGTGCTGCCGAAAAATCATACATCAGGCGCATGTACTTTTGAGTGGCATCCGGTGATAATTCTGAGAAAATGGAAGCGAACAGGAATATTTCGCCTGTAGCTTCGACTTGGGCATGGTTCTTTTGCAAGTTGTCGAGCAGTGAATCCATGTCGATGATTCTATCGACGAATGCCTGGAAAACAAGGCGATTCCAGTCCGTGTTTTCTGGAGCGTTTGTTCGGAGTTTCAAGAGGAGCGTCACGAAACCGCACGATTCAAATGTGTCGAAACTGACCTCGTGTCCGAGCTTTGCCGAAAGGAATGCCACGTCCGAAAGGAATATGGTCGAAAGTTCATGGAATGTATCGCTCCCACTTCCTAGCGAAAAGTGGTTGCGCAGTTTTTCGGCAACGCCGTTGTAGTGTATAAAGTCGTCGAAAAATTTCGAAATTGCAGAAACTGTCGGCTCAAGTCGTTTCATGCTCCGTACGAGTTTCTGATCGATGGTTCCATCGGGCTTGATGGCGGCGGCATACCCTGACTCGCCAAGGGAATTACTTTCTAGCGGGCTGGTCAAAGCCTCTTTCATTAAATCCGCAATCTGTTGCGTAGTTTCGTTTTCGCGGTTCTTGCTCCAAAAGAGAAAACCCATCAGCAAAACAAACAATGCGAACCCGGCAAAAATCAAATATGTAATGGGGCCATAAACGACAGAAAGTTTGACAACAACAATCGTAGCAAACATCAACACCATCGTAATAATGAGCGTTAATCCCTTGATCAAGTTTTGGTTTTTCTTGCTAGACATAAAAATCCTTCTTTATCATCTCAAATGTATAATAATTTCTAGGAGAGTATTGTTTAAATGTAATGACTGGATGTCAGTTGCTAGTTCATAGAACTTAGAACTGCGGCGGATGCGGACTCAGTAACTCGGAACCCGTAAAGAGGCAAACCTAAGAATTAGTTTTTTTGTATATTCTTTGCCACAGAGGTTTTTATGTCCCGAATGAATGATTTGAATGTTTGCAAAAAATCTGTAGCTTTGGTTGCGCTTGCGTTTTTGGCGGTTTCTGCCCACGCTTTTGATTTGTCGGTCAAGGCAAATGTCGATAACGCACAAGTTTTTATCGGTGACAAGTTCAATTACGAGATCCAGGTGACGGCCCCCGAAAATGCCATCGTGGATTTACCGAGCTTTGTCGGGAACCTTGGCAGCTTTGAAGTCAAGGAAATGAAGAACGAAAAGATTACCGAGGGCATGCCTAAGGGAACGGCGAAGTTTACCTGGATTGCAACGCTCAATACATTTGTAAGCGGTGACTTTTTGATTGCACCGCAAGAAGTGAATGCAGTTGTCGGAACGGATACGGTTAAGACGCACACGGACCCGGTCGCGGTCAAGGTTTCGAACCGCACAAACGGCGAAGAAACGGATATCATCGAAGTGGAAGACCCGATGAGCGATCCGCGCCTTCCGCAGTGGCTCTATGTGATATTCGCTGTGCTTGGCGTAGCTTTGCTCGTGTTCCTTGGATGGTTCTTGCACAAGAAATTTGCAAAACGTGGCGAGGCGCCTCAATTGCCGCCGTACGAAGAAGCGGTACTTGCACTCAAGAATTTGCGCAACAGAAATTACCTTGCCGAAGGCAATCAAGGCGATTTCTTTATGTCGCTTGGCTTTATTACTCGCCGTTACATCGAAAGGCGTTTTGAAGTCGATATTTTGGATGCAACCGTTGCCGAACTCAAGAAGCGTATGTCGCATGTGGCAGGCCTCCCGCAGGCTTACAAGGAATCCGTGGTGACGCTCGCTGTTGAAACGGAACCGGTCAAGTTCGCGAAGATGAAGCTCGAAGGCGAACGCTGCAAGTTCTGGGACGAATGGGCCGACCGCCTGCTCGAAGACACCAAGCCCGTGCCGGAAGAAGAAAAAGCGAAGAAGTAGATTTAAAAGAAGGAGAAAAAACATGGTCACTCTTATTGTTATCGCTGTCATAGTGGTTCTTATCTTGTGCTTCATTTCCATGTACAATGGACTTGTGAAGCTACGCAACAATCGCGAGAATGCATTTGCAAATATCGATGTGCAGCTCAAGCAGCGCTATGATCTTGTGCCGCAGTTGGTCTCGACGGTCAAGGGTTATGCTTCTCACGAAAAGGAAGTGCTTGAAAAGGTGACGGCCGCCCGTACTGCTGCCATGAATGCAACGACTATCGACGAGAAGGTTGCTGCGGACAAGGCGATGAGTAGCGCGCTTTCGGGACTCAAGATATCGCTCGAAGCGTATCCGGAACTCAAGGCTAACCAGAACTTCTTGCAGTTGCAGACAGAACTTGCGGATATCGAAAACAAGCTTGCCGCTGCCCGCCGCTTCTTCAATTCTACGACTCGCGAATTCAACAACGCTTGCGAAACATTCCCGAGCAATATCATTGCCGGCATGTTCAACTTTAAGCGTGCTGCCATGTACGAGGCCACTGAAAATCGCGAAACACTCGAAAAAGCACCAGAGGTGAAGTTTTAATGAGTAGACAGTAGGCAGTAAACAGTAAAATAATGGCGCGACTGGTGTCGCGCGTTTAACTAGCGCCTTCGGCGCATTTTTCTCCGTCTACTTCCTACTTCTAACTTCCTACTGCCTATGCGTTACGTCGGTATCCAGACTCAGATTTGGCGGAATAACCGCAATACGGCGATACTGCTTTGTACGTTCCCGCTGCTTGTGCTGGGAATGGTTTTGGGTTCTATCGCCATGCTCGACTGGATCGGTTTTTTTTGCTGGGAAGGGCGCTGTGATGCCGGGAGGCAGGCTGCGGCGTTGCATTGGCCTGTCATTTGGGAAATTTTTTATTCGGTAGCGCCGTATGTGCTTGCGATAACCGCGATTTGGTTTATCATTGCCTATTTCGCAAACGTTTCTATCATCCGTCATGCCACGCATGCGCGCCCGCTCGAACGCAAGGAAAATTTGCGTGTTTATAACATCGTCGAGAATCTCTGCATTGCAGGCGGCATCGAGATGCCGAAAATCAACATTGTGAATGATTCGAGCTTGAACGCTTTTGCAAGCGGTATTGACATCAATTCTTATACGATTACACTCACGACGGGAATTATAGACAAGCTGGACGATGCGGAACTTTCGGCCGTTGTGGGCCACGAGCTTACGCACATCAAGAATCGCGATACGCGCCTCATGGTGGTGTGCATCGTGTTTGTAGGGATTTTCTCCATGCTTATGCACGGGATATTCCAGATTTTAGGTTCTATGTCGCATACGCCGCGCCGCTCCAGCCGTAAGGGCAATGGTGGCGGTATAATTATCGTTTTGCTCGTCGTTTTGCTTTGGTCAATCGTGGGGTATTTCTTTAGTTCGCTCACTCGACTTGCGATTTCTCGAAAGCGCGAGTACGTTGCCGATGCTGGCGGTGCCGAGCTTTGCGGTGACCCGCTTGCTCTTGCTTCGGCGCTCCGGAAAATTTCGGACGATCCGGGGCTTGGTAATGTGAATCGCAGCGACATTGCTCAGTTGTACGTGATTCACCCAGACGAAGAAGCCGATAACGACATGGGCCTTAAAGGTTGGGTGGCAAAGGCGAACATCTTGTTCTGCACGCACCCGGATACGCCCGAACGCATTAAGTTGCTCGAACAATTTTAATTATTTGCAAATAGAAAAGGCACCCCGTCTGGGGTGCCTTAAACCTTCCTATGAAAGATTAGAATTGTGCCTTAAGAGCTTGCGGGCATGGAACTTCTTTATAAGTGTGGTTCGGGTTGCCTGCGGCTTCCATCCATGTAGCGAGGAAGAGGCAGCCTTCCTTGGCTTGGGGGTCGTTTGCAAAGGAGCTGTTGCATTTCTTGGTGAGGCATTCTTTACGCTTGGTGAGAAGGTCGCCGTTGTAGCCAACTTCTTCTTCGCAGTCGGAAAGGAGACCGCCGTACTGTTTGCCTTGTGCACCCCAACCCATGCCTGCACAGCCGTTAAATGCACCTACGCCACCGCCCGGAATCATGATGTCGAACTGGCCACCCTGCACATCGTAACCGATGTTGGATGCCATCACGACGAGAGTCTTGCCCTTGAGTGCCTGGTGGTTTGCCTTGGTTTCGTACTTGCCTGTACCGGTAAAGGTGAGAGCGAAGCACTTGCCGCATGTTGCATCGTTACCCGGAGTTGCAGCGAACGCGTAGGCGAGCTTGTCGCTCACGATT
Organism: Fibrobacter succinogenes; assembly: GCF_902779965.1. Classification (NCBI taxonomy): domain Bacteria; kingdom Pseudomonadati; phylum Fibrobacterota; class Fibrobacteria; order Fibrobacterales; family Fibrobacteraceae; genus Fibrobacter; species Fibrobacter succinogenes. Next base: position 52,912 of record NZ_CACZDK010000019.1, read on the forward strand.
ATAGGAATCTGGCTTGTGCAAGTGGTGCCCTGGCCACCGGAGCAGATGCTACCATTCGTGTTGCCGATCGGGGTCTTGCCCTTGGCATCGCAAGTCTTGGCAGCGCCGCCGTGTTCCGGCCATGCACAGTGAGGCATGCAGCAATCCCAATAACGGGTGGCAAAGCCCTGCTGTCCACCGGCGCCTGCATTGAGGTACTGGGCTTCTTCAGCGGAAGCGTTGGGGTTGCTCTGTGAGCTCGAAGATTTGGGAGCACTGCTGCTAGAGGATTTCAGCTGGCTGCTAGAAGACTTCGGTTGACTGCTGGAAGACTTCGGCTGTTGCGTAGACGAAGAGGACTTCACGCTGGAGCTGGACTTCGGCTGTTGCTGTTGAGACGAGCTGCTTGCCGGTGCGGCGCCAGTCATGTTTTGGCAATTCTGATTGTTCGGGTCGTAATAGCAGTTTAATTTGCAGGATTCATCGTAGGCGTATTTTTCGCCTTTAGATCCCGTCTGTTGGTCGTGATATCCAACGCATTTATCCGAGGCGCTGTCGTAGCATTGGCCGTTGCATTGCTTGTCCGACTTGGCGGAGGAAGATTTTGGCTGTTGCTGCGAAGAAGAGCTTGCCGGCTTTGGCGGGTCAATCTTCTGCGAAGAGGAAGAGGCAACCGGGTTCGGAGTCTTGGCAGAGCTAGAACTCGGGCCCGAAATGAATACAGACGAGCTACTTACGATAATGCCTGAGCCAGAATTTGCTGCGGAAGAGGAGTTTGGCGTAACGACTCCGCCTGAAATTTTATTTCCCAGAAGATCAGTCTTGGAACCATCAGGGTTGGTGATGGTCTTATCCGGATTCACGATGGGAAGCGTCGCGAGGTTCACGTTGGCAACAATCGTATTGCCGTTTGCATCAACGATGGTATTCGTAGCGACATCGAATGTGCCGACAGGAATGCTATTTTCGTTGGTGACAAGATAAGTGCCTGTTCCGTTGGGCACAATCAAGAAAGTCTGTGTGCCTACCGTAATCTTCCAGCAGCTTTGATCTACTTCAAGCGCTGGTTTTGGTGTGAGTATTGCTCCAGTGTCTTGTGGTGTGGAGGCGAGATCTTCGGAACAGTTCCATGCAATAAAGGAAAGGCCGAAAATGGCGAGGGTTTTGAAAAATTTATTCTTCATAGTGTATACTAAGCCCTTGAAAAGTTGCACCCATGAATCCAATCATCCCAGCGTAAAGATAAAATCTTATTGAAAAAAATGCTCGTAAATAAGAGTAAAAAGAACTAAACAGGGATTAGTTGTGAGGCCTAACACAACTTGTTTATTATCAAAGACTTACAAAAAAGAAAAACGCCCCGATTGTGGGGCGTTTACTTTCGTTTTAGACTTTTCTATTAGTACTTGTCCTTGAGCACTTGCGGGCATTCCACTTCCACATAGTTGTGTTCCGGATTACCTGCAGCGCCCATCCAGTCGGCAAGGAAGAGGCATCCCTTTCTTGCTTGTTCATCGTTGGAGAAGGACTTGTTGCACTTTTCGGTGAGACAGCTCTTATACTTTGCAGCGGAGTATTTAGTTTCGGTTTCGCAGTCGGAGAGGAGACCGCCATACTGTTGACCTTGGCTGCCCCAGCCCATCTGGCTGCAGCCATTAAAGGCACCAACGCCACCACCCGGAATCATGATGTCGAACTGACCCTGGTTCACGTCGCCACCGATGTTGGTCACCATGATGATGAGCTTCTTGCCTTTGAGCTTTTTGGTATTTGCGTTGGTTGAGCTGTAGTGCCCTTCGCCAGTAAACGTGAGCTGGAAGCATTTGCCGCACTGTCCGCCGTTGGATGCAGGCACTGCTGCGAATGCGAATGCCATTTCGGTACAGCCGTCAACTGTGAACGGAATCTGGCTTGTGCAAGTGGCACCTGCGCCGCCGGAGCAAACGCTGCCGCTGCCGTTACCGATGGTGTTCTTGCCTTTGGAATCGCAAACCTTGGCCGGATTTCCACCAGAGTTTTCGTTCCAGGAGCAGCTCGGCATGCAGCAATCCCAGTAACGGGTTGCCCAGCCAGAACCGCTTGCGCCGCCCTTGGTCTTGATGGTCGGGCATTGGCCGGTGACAGCTGAAGAACTGCTGCTCTTCGGTTGAGAAGAACTGCTGCTCTTCGGTTGAGAAGAACTGCTGCTCTTGGGAGTGGAACTACTGCTCTTCGGTTGAGAAGAACTACTGCTCTTCGGTTGAGAAGAACTGCTCAAGACGGGCGCCTGCGAGCTTGAAGAAACGACAGGAGGAACATAGTCTACGCATTTTCCACCCGGCAAAAGAATCGGGAGTGCTACGATGTTCGCTGTTGTAATCGGGGTTCTCTTATCGGTTTTGTAGATAGTTCCCGTTGTGAAGTCGACATAACCGATGGTGGTTCCGTCCGGCGATGTGACAACGGTGGTTTCATAAATGAGATAGTCACCCGTTGCATCCTTCAAGTGGTATGCCGGTTGCACAATTTTGTAACGGACACCATCCCCATTAATAATTGGTTGCATTGCAAGGTCGATGTTATTGACAATCGGATTGCCAGAAAAGTCGATTATGTTCACAACTGTATTTTGGACTGCAACGGCCGTACCGACTAGATTGCCGGTTTTATCTGTTACCGTGAAATCTTCATAGATAAGGTAGTCCTTGTCTGCTTTGAGATACCAAGCGCTAATGCAAGACGAAATGGATGCATCGGGTTGTGGGACTGGATTTGTATTGCACTTCGACGGATCACCAGTGAGCTTCGTCGTTTTGCTTAAATCCACTTGGTTGATCAAAATGTTTCCGGCCATGTCCTTGACAACGGCAGCTGTTGTGCCTGGAAAAAAGACAATCGTACCGACTTGTTGGTCGGCAAGGTCTGTAACTCTTTGGTCTTGGTATGCCAGTAATCCTTGATCGGGGAAGTACCAAGCGTCTGCGCATGGTACAGGAATTTCACTGCCGCCATTATCGCTAGGCGACGGCTTATCGTCTGAACAAGAGCAAACCAGCATAAGAGTCCCGAGCGAAATCAGGGACTTCAAAAGGGGATAATTCATAGAAGTTCCTCGGATAAAAATCTCCAAACACCTCTATTAAAGATAGAAATATTAGATATAATGTCTTGTAAAAAAACTTTTCAGGCAAAAATAGTGTTTTGCAAATCACATTGAGTGCTATGAGGTGGTCGAGGTTTTTATGTCCGAAGTACCATCGAAAATTTTTTTGTCTTTTTCGGTTTTCATTTTTTGAACAACTTTCTTGGTGGCGCCTGTCGATTGAATTTTGATTTGATTGAATATCAATGTGTTACGGAAACCGGGAAAAATTGTAAATCTTTGTAAAATTACATCATGTAAAAAAGATTTTACAATTGAATAGGCTACGAAAGCTACGTGTGTTATGAATTTGTGAAGAATGTTGATAAAATGTTGGAAAATTGGTTTTATAGTTGAAATAAAATATTGAACCTTTGAAATTTGAGCAAAAAAGGGCATTTGGACGTAGCAAATTGGCCGTGATTTTGGTCACCGAAAATGTCCCCGAAAACCTGTGGATAAGTCCGAAAAACCGCATTTTTGGCGAAATTTCAAAAGAAAAAATCTTGCAAATAATCTAGAAATTATTAAATTTGTGTTCCAATTTCGCAGAGTACCGCTTCCTATGCTTTGCGAAAATCCGGAGAACTCAAGTAGTTCTCTTGAACTTGAAGCGATAAACCTTCTGCTGAAGAAGAGGAAAAAATGGCAAAAGAACATTTTGACAGAAGCAAGCCGCACTGCAACATCGGCACCATCGGCCACGTTGCACGTTGACCACGGTAAAACCACTTTGACCGCTGCAATCTGCACCACCCTTGCTGCTAAGGGTCTTGCCGCTGCAAAGCGTTTCGACGAAATCGACAACGCTCCGGAAGAAAAGGCTCGTGGTATCACGATTAACACCTCCCACGTGGAATACACCACCGCTAACCGTCACTACGCACACGTCGACTGCCCGGGGCATGCTGACTATGTGAAGAACATGGTGACTGGTGCTGCTCAGATGGACGGC